>NKIE01000210.1 GCA_002256055.1 Pseudomonas sp. PGPPP3
CCAGGGTCGGCAAGTCGTCCAGGCCCTTGAGGTTGAAGTGATCGAGAAAGGCCTTGGTGGTCGCCAGCATCGCAGGCCGGCCCGGCACATCACGATGGCCAACCACGCGAATCCACTCGCGCTCCTGCAGGGTCTTGATAATCTGGCTGTTGACCGCCACGCCACGGATGTCTTCGATCTCGCCACGGGTGATCGGCTGGCGATAGGCAATCAGTGCCAAGGTTTCCAGCATGGCGCGGGAATAGCGCTGCGGACGATCCTCCCACAACCGCCCAACCCAGGGCGCGTAACGCTCGCGCACCTGCAGGCGATAGCCGCTGGCAACCTCCTGCAGCTCAAAGGCACGGCCCTCACAGGATTTACCCAACAACGTCAGGGCCTTTTTGAACACCGCCGGCTCCGGCCGCTCGGCCTCCTCGAACAGCTCATAGAAGCGCTCAAGCGACTGCGGTTTGCCCGAGGCAAGCATAAAGGCCTCCAGCAAGGAGGCCAGTTCACGGGGTTCATTCAGGTTCATCGTTGCACTCTTGAGTCACGTGCCTGCGGCTGCGCCACCAGGTCAATTATTCAGCCCGCGCACGGACGTGAATGGGGCCAAAGATCTCGTTCTGCACCAGTTCCACCAGCTGCTCTTTGATCAGCTCCAGCACAGCCATAAAGGTCACCACTACGCCCAGGCGCCCTTCCTCCGCCAGAAACAACGCGACAAAGGGCACGAAAGCGCCGCCTTTCAGGCGCTCCAGCACTTCGCTCATGCGTTCACGGGGCGACAGCACTTCGCGGCTGACCTGATGACTCTCGAACATGTCGGCACGCCGCAGTACTTCAGCCATGGACAACAACAACTCTTCCAGACTGACATCCGGCAACAGCTTGCGCGCTTTGGCCTGCGGCGCCTCCAGGCGTGGCACGGTAAGGTCGCGACCGACTCGCGGCAGCTGGTCGATACCTTCGGCAGCAGCCTTGTAGCGTTCGTATTCCTGCAGCCGACGGATCAGTTCGGCACGCGGGTCGTCTTCCTCGTCTTCGATTTCCGCCGAGCGCGGCAACAGCATGCGCGACTTGATCTCGGCCAGCATGGCAGCCATCACCAAGTACTCGGCGGCCAGTTCCAGGCGCACCGACTGCATCAGCTCGACATAACCCATGTACTGGCGGGTGATCTCGGCCACCGGAATGTCCAACACATCGATGTTCTGCTTGCGGATCAGGTACAGCAGCAGGTCCAGCGGTCCCTCGAAGGCTTCGAGAAACACCTCCAGAGCATCCGGCGGGATATACAAATCCAGCGGCATCTCGGTGACGGCCTGGCCGTACACCAGGGCAAACGGCAACTCCTGCTGAGCGCTGGCCGGATCAACCGCAACCGTGGCGTCGCTCATCAGGCTTGCGCCGCGAACGGTGCTGGGTCGCCACAACCGACGCGAATCACTTCTGGCTCATCGCCGGCCAGGTTGATCACCGTCGAAGCTTCCAGGCCGCCAAAGCCACCATCGATGATCAAGTCCACATGGTGCTCGAGCACCTGGCGCATTTCGTACGGATCACTTAACGGCTCGGCGTCACCGGGCATGATCAGGCTGACGCTCATCAATGGCTCGCCCAGTTGCTCCAGCAGCGCCATGGCGATCGGATGACTCGGCACGCGCAAACCGATGGTGCGCCGCTTTGGGTGCATCAGCATGCGCGGCACTTCGCGGGTGGCATTCAGAATAAAGGTGTATGGGCCCGGCGTATGGGCCTTGAGCAGGCGAAAGGCGCCCGTATCGACCTTGGCGAACAGACCCAACTGCGACAGGTCGCTGCACACCAGGGTGAAGTTGTGTTTGTCGTCCAGCTGGCGCAAGCGGCGAATGCGCTCGACCGCAGACTTGTCGCCGATGTGGCAACCAACGGCATAGGAAGAATCCGTGGGGTAAACCACCACGCCGCCGCTCCTTATGATTTCCACTGCCTGCTTGATCAGGCGCGCCTGCGGATTTTCCGGATGGATCTGGAAAAATTGGCTCACGTCAGTTGCCTCTTCAGCATGCAGGTGATGAATAGTCATGATCGAACCGAGCCCACAAGGGCGACAGATCTTCGGGAAGCGGGCGGTGCAGACCCAGTTCAGACCAGTCGCCGGGGGCATGGAAATCGCTGCCGACACTGGCCAACAAGGCAAATTCGCGAGCCAGAATGGCCAACCCGCCGACCTGTTCGGCAGGCTGCATGCCATTCACCACTTCCAGGGCCTGGCCACCGGCCTGACAGTATTCCGCGATCAGGCGGCGGCGCTTACTGCGCGTAAAGTCGTACTGCCAGGGATGCGCCAGACTGACCCAGGCGCCCGCTTCGCGCAGGGTGCCGACTGCTTGCTCCAGGGTCGGCCAGTGCTGTTTGACGTCGCCGAGCTTGCCCGACCCCAACCACTTGCGAAACGCCTCGGCACGATCCCGGACAAAACCTGCACGCACCATAAACTCGGCAAAGTGCGGGCGGGCCGGCGCGTTGCCGCTGTCGCCGAGCTCCTGCTGCACCGCGCGGGCGCCGTCCAACGCACCAGGCATGCCTTTGGCTGACAGGCGTTGGCTGATTTCCTCGGCACGCAGCCAGCGGCCGTCACGCAACTCACTGATCGACTGCACTAGCGCGGGCGCATCGGCGGCAAAGCCGTAGCCCAGCACATGAATGGTCGCCCCGCCCCAGGTACAGGACAGCTCCACGCCATTAATAAAGTGCATATCCAGCACCTGGGCCGCCGCGCGGGCTTCATCCAGGCCTTCAAGGGTGTCGTGATCGGTCAGGGCCAGCATCTGCACCCCGTTTTCATGGGCGCGCGCCACCACTGCCGCCGGCGCTAGGGCGCCGTCGGAAGCAGTGCTGTGGCAGTGCAGATCGACGTTCATCAGGCTACTTTCGCTATGTTTGATGTTTGTTATTATGCCGTCACATCCTCCTCCTGGCTGCTGCCGTGAAACAATTCATCGATTTCATTCCGCTTCTGCTGTTTTTCATCGTTTTCAAGCTTGATCCCCGCACGATCGAATTCGCTGGCCAGAGCATCGAACTGGGCGGCATTTTCAGCGCCACCGGCGTGCTGATCGCCAGCTCAGTCGTGGTTTACGGCACCCTGTTCGCCGTGCAAAAACGCCTGGAGAAAGGCCAATGGCTGACCCTGGCGGCCTGCTTGCTGTTCGGCGGCATGACCCTGGCGTTCCACAGCGAAACCTTCCTGAAATGGAAAGCCCCGGTGGTTAACTGGCTGTTTGCCTTGGGTTTTGCCGGCAGCCACTGGATCGGCGACAAACTGCTGATCCAGCGCATGATGGGCCATGCCATCAGCCTGCCGGCGCCGGTGTGGCGCAATTTGAACCTGGCCTGGATCGCTTTCTTCTTGATTGCCGGTAGCGCCAACCTCTTTGTCGCTTTTACCTTCCAGAGCATCTGGGTCGACTTCAAAGTGTTCGGCAGCCTGGGCATGACCCTGCTGTTCCTGGTGGGCCAGGGTATTTACCTGTCGCGCCACCTGCATGATGAACAACCGGCCAATGGGCCTACCGACTCCAAGGACTGACATGCTCTACGCCATCATCGCCACTGACATCGCCAACTCACTCGACCAGCGCCTGGCCGCACGCCCGGCTCACTTGGCCCGGCTGACCCAATTGCAGAGCGAAGGCCGCCTGGTACTGGCCGGCCCGCACCCGGCCATCGACAGCAACGACCCCGGCCCCGCTGGTTTCAGCGGCAGCCTGATCGTGGCCGAGTTCGACTCCCTCAGCGCCGCGCAGAGCTGGGCCGATGCCGACCCCTACCGTGCCGCTGGCGTGTATGCCAACGTGCTGGTGAAACCGTTCAAGCAAGTCTTGCCCTGAGGCAAGGCGCTGCCCGTCCCGCTAACCACAAGAATAATAATTCAGGAAATCGGAGTTCCCATGCGCCTCAGCCAGCTTGCTCTTATCGTCAGCTTCAGTGTGTTTGCTCAGGCCACCCTGGCCGAACAAACGCCCGCTCCGGTCATCACCAGCGTGGTCAACGCCGAGGTGCGCGCCATGAATGCCCAGCTTGATCAGCTGGAACAGCGCTTGGCCGAGAGCGAGCGCCTGCGTGAGGAACTCAGCGCACAACTGGAAGGCAGCCAGGCCGAGCAGGAAAACGCCCAGCTCGCGCGCCTGCGCCAGGACAACCAGCGCCTCAAGCTGCAACTCAAGGCCGCCCAGGCACAACAACCCCAACGTTTCCTCGGCGAACAGCAGCAATGGTTTGCCGTCGGCGGCGCGGTGGCTATCTTCGGTTTTATTCTCGGCATGCTCGCCCGCGGCAAACGCCGGTCTCGGCGCGAATGGTCCAACTGAGCACCCTATGAGCGAACTGCTGCTGATCGATGACGACACCGAACTATGCGACCTGCTCAGCCGCTGGCTGAGCCAGGAAGGTTTTCAGGTCAGTGCCTGCCACGATGCCCATAGCGCCCGCGCCCTATTGGTCCAGAGCAGTCCGGACGCAGTGATTCTGGACGTCATGCTGCCCGACGGCAGCGGCCTTGACCTGCTCAAGCACCTGCGTCGCGAGCATCCGGAGCTGCCAGTACTGATGCTTTCTGCTCGTGGCGAGCCACTGGACCGTATCCTCGGCCTGGAGTTGGGCGCAGATGACTACCTAGCAAAACCCTGCGACCCCCGTGAGCTCACCGCACGCCTGCGTGCCGTGCTGCGCCGCAGCCTGCCGCCAGCCACGGTCAGCCAGCTGCAACTCGGCGACCTCAGCTACAGCCAAGCCCGCGGCGTGGTTAGTCTCGGCGAGCAGGAAATCAGCCTGACCCTGTCGGAAAGCCGCATTCTCGAAGCCCTGCTGCAGCAACCCGGCGAGCCGGTGGACAAGCAAGCCCTGGCGCAACTGGCCCTGGGCCGCAAGCTGACCCTCTATGACCGCAGCCTGGACATGCACGTCAGCAACCTGCGCAAGAAGCTCGGCCCTCACGACGACGGCCGCCCACGCATCGTCGCCCTGCGCAGCCGCGGCTATTACTACAGCCTGTGAACCGCGGGTTTAACCGCCGTCTTTACCCAGCCTTTACGCTTGCCTGACCGCCCCTGACCTTGCGCTCTTTAAACTGGCCACATCCGGTAACCCGCCGGGATCGAGATGAGGACACGACCATGCGCAAGACCCTGATCGCCCTGCTATTCGCAGCCACCCTGCCAGCCGTTGCCCTGGCCATGCCCGAAGATGGCAAGCGCCACGGCGGCGAGCACGGCAGCCAGCACGGTGCCCAGATGTTTAAAGAGCTGGACCTGAGCAAGGAGCAGCGCCAAAGCATCGGCAAGCTGATGCGCGAGCAAATGGACAGCCACCGCGACATTACCCAGCGCTACATGGACAAACTTCCGGCGGCCGAACAGAAAGCCATGCAGGACGAACTGAAAGCAGCCAAAACCAAGAACGAGCAAGCCATCCGCGCCCTGCTTAAACCAGAACAGCAAAAAAACTACGACGCCGCCCTGCAGAAAATGGCTGAGCGCCACGCCGAAATGGCTGAATTCCAAGCCTGGAAAGCCCAGCGCGCAGAAAAAGCCGAATAATGGCCTAAGGTCGACGGCCGTTTGGCAACAGACCCTAACGCCCAAACGACCCGTCGCCCCAATGGGCCGGCGGGTTTTGTCGATTGAGGAGCCCCCGTGCGGTCATTGTTCTGGCGCATCTTTGCCAGCTTCT
>NKIE01000211.1:0-1938 GCA_002256055.1 Pseudomonas sp. PGPPP3
GTAGAGGGTCAGGCGACCTTCCAGTTCAGTCGGGTTCGGGTAGGCGCTCTTGATGCCGCTGAACACGTTGCGCTTGGCATCGCCGATATCCAGGGTCAGGCGCAGCAGCTTGTCGGCGCCTTCGACGAACTCGCACTTCTCGATCAGGGCTACGCGCAGGTCGATGGCGGCGAAGGTGTCGAAGTTGATCTCGGCGGCCAGCGGGTCCTTGGCCAGTTCGCCATTGCCCGCAGGTGCTGCCGGCGCGCCGGTTTCGGCGGCGAGGTCTTCTTTCGAGGCTTCCAGCATGGCTTCGATCTTCGCCGGGTCGATGCGCGTCAGCAGCGGATTGAACGGGTTCAGCTGGTGGTTGGCCAGTGGCGTACTGAGGTCCGACCAGTTTAGCGCGGGCACATTGAGGAAGGCCTCGGCGTCGCTGGCCAGTTTCGGCAGCACCGGCTTGAGCATGATCACCAACTGGCGGAACAGGTTGACGCTCAGGGCGCAGACTTCCTGCACTTCGGCCTGCTTACCTTCAACTTTGTTCAGTGCCCACGGCGCTTTCTCGGCAATCCAGGCGTTGGCGCGATCGGCCAGGGCCATGATTTCGCGCATGGCGCGGGCGAAGTCGCGGGCTTCATAGGCGTCGGCGATGCTCGGCGCAGCGGCTTGGAAGGCCTCCCACAGTGCCGGCTCTGGGTTGGCGTCGACCAATACACCATTGTTGCCTTTGTGGATAAACCCGGCGCAGCGGCTGGCGATATTCACCACCTTGCCCACGAGGTCAGCATTGACCTTCTGCACGAAGTCTTCAAGGTTGAGGTCGAGGTCGTCGACGCTGCGGCCCAGCTTGCTGGCGTAGTAGTAGCGCAGGTATTCCGGGTTCAGGTGGTCAAGGTAGGTGCGCGCCTTGATAAAGGTGCCGCGGGATTTCGACATCTTCTGGCCGTTGACGGTCAGGTAGCCGTGGACGTTGACCGCGGTTGGCTTGCGGTAGCCGGCGCCTTCGAGCATGGCGGGCCAGAACAGGGCGTGGAAGTTGACGATGTCCTTGCCGATAAAGTGGTACAGCTCGGCGGTGGAGTCCTTGGCCCAGTAGGCGTCGAAGTCCAGCTCCGGGCGTTTGCTGCAGAGGTTTTTGAAGCTGGCCATATAGCCAACCGGAGCGTCCAGCCAGACGTAGAAATACTTGCCGGGCTCGTCGGGGATTTCAAAGCCGAAGTACGGCGCATCGCGGGAGATGTCCCACTCCTGCAAGCCAGCATCCAGCCATTCGGCAATCTTGTTGGCGACGGCGTCCTGCAGGGTGCCGCTGCGGGTCCAAGTCTGCAGCATGGCCTGGAAGTCGGGTAGTTTGAAGAAGAAGTGCTTCGAGTCGCGCAGCACCGGCACGGCGCCGGAGATGGCCGAACGTGGGTTCTTCAGTTCGGTGGGTTCGTAGGTGGCGCCGCATTTCTCGCAGTTGTCGCCGTACTGGTCCTCGGCCGCGCACTTCGGGCAGGTGCCCTTGATGAAACGGTCGGCGAGGAACATGCCCTTTTCAGGGTCGAAGTACTGGGTCACCGAGCGGGTAGCGATATGTCCGGCATCACGCAGCTTGAGGTAGATACCGGTGGCCAGTTCGCGGTTTTCTTCGGCGTGAGTCGAGTGGAAGTTATCGAAGTCGACCAAGAAATCGGCAAAGTCGGCGCTGTGTTCGGCCTGCACGTTGGCGATCAGTTGTTCCGGGGTGATGCCTTCCTTCTCGGCGCGCAGCATGATCGCCGAACCGTGGGCGTCGTCGGCGCATACGTAAGTGGCCTGATTGCCGCGCAGTTTCTGGAAGCGCACCCACATGTCGGTCTGGATATATTCGAGCATGTGGCCCAGGTGAATGGAGCCATTGGCGTAGGGCAGGGCGCTGGTAACGAGAATCTTGCGGGCTTCGGACATGGTGATCGACTGCGCTGGTGATACGAA
>NKIE01000211.1:2004-5684 GCA_002256055.1 Pseudomonas sp. PGPPP3
AGCGGCAAGCCAGAAACGGCGGGCAAACCGTGGCTGGCAATGGGGGTTTTACTGGGCGCAGCGAGGCGTGGGTTGCAGCTGTTAAGATAGCTGCCTGTTTTACTCAGTCTTTTGGAGCGTTAGTCATGGGCCTTGTCACCCGCGAAGCAGTCGAAACCGCGCTGCGCCAATACACCGATCCCCATTTGAATCAGGACCCGGTCAGTGCCGGTTGCCTGCGTGAGGTCGATATTCAGGGCGGCAAGGTGCGCGTGCGTTTGCAGTTGGGTTATGCCGCAGGCTTGTTCAAAAACGGTTGGGCGCAACTGCTGCAAATGGCCCTGGAAAACCTGGATGGCGTGGACTCGGCCAGTGTGCAGGTCGATTGTGTGATCGAGGCTCACCAGGGTCAGGCGCAAGTGCCGGCGCTGAGCAACGTTAAAAACGTGATCGCTGTGGCGTCCGGCAAAGGCGGTGTGGGTAAATCGACCACGGCGGCTAATCTGGCGTTGGCCTTGGCTCGTGAAGGCGCGAAGGTCGGCATTCTCGATGCGGATATCTATGGCCCCAGCCAGGGCATCATGTTCGGTATTCCGGCTGGTACTCGCCCGCAGGTTAAAGAGCAGAAGTGGTTTGTGCCAATTACGGCCCACGGCGTGGAAGTTATGTCGATGGCCTTCCTGACTGACGACAACACGCCGATGGTCTGGCGCGGGCCGATGGTCTCCGGTGCTCTGCTGCAGCTGGTCACCCAAACCGCCTGGGGCGATCTGGATTATCTGGTGGTGGATATGCCGCCGGGCACCGGTGATATCCAGCTGACCCTGGCGCAAAAAGTCCCGGTGGCCGGGGCAGTGATTGTCACCACACCGCAGGATCTGGCTTTGCTGGATGCGAAAAAAGGCGTGGAGATGTTCCGCAAGGTCAACATTCCGGTGCTGGGTGTGGTCGAGAATATGGCCGTGCACATCTGCTCAAACTGCGGGCATGCCGAGCATTTGTTCGGCGAGGGCGGTGGTGCGCGGTTGGCCGAGCAGTACGGAGTTGAGTTGCTGGCATCGATGCCGCTGTCGATGCTGATCCGAGAGCAGGCCGATAACGGCAAGCCGACGGTGGTGGCTGAGCCAGAGTGTCAGATCTCCATGGTCTATCAGGAGCTGGCGCGTCTGGTGGGGGCGCGCATCGTGCTGCAAGCAGCTGAAGCGCAAGCGATGCCGACGATTGTGGTCAGCGAAGACTAAGAGTCTATGGCCTTGCCCGGTGGCTGGATTGCCGGGCAGTGTTCTGTGGTGTGCGGGTGAGGTGGTTAAATCGCAGGCACAAAAAACCCCGCTCGAAAGCAGGGTCTTTTTAGCGAGTAAAGCGCAGGTTAGATAACCTGAACTTCCTCAGCTTGCATGCCTTTCTGGCCGCGGGTAGCGACGAAAGAAACTTGCTGGCCTTCTTTCAGGCTCTTGAAGCCATCGCTCTGGATAGCTTTGAAGTGTACGAACAGATCGTCACCGGATTGCGGGGTGATGAAGCCGAAGCCTTTTTCATCGTTGAACCACTTAACGGTGCCAGTTTGACGATTCGACATGGTGTATCTCCTAAAACAAATTTAATTACAGCCCTGGAAAAGCCCAGGCCAAGACTGAGTGCAACGAGTAAAAGGAGTCGTGGCGATGATTGGATCGAAATCTTACATCAGGTAGCGATTCACGGTGACACATGCAGCACAGTGGGAACACCATACGTGATTTTTCAGGCCAGTGCTAATTTATCTGCAAGACTTTTGTAGATAAGGAAATTGCCAGGTGGAGAGCCGCTATTGCAGGCTGCTGACGTCAGGCTTTGAACCCTGTCGCCAGCCCCGGTAATATGCGCTCACCGTTTTATCGCTGCTTTAATTCAGGACAGTCGCCATGAGCATCAAACCGGATAAATGGATTCGTCGCATGGCCGAGGAGCACGGCATGATCGAGCCCTTCGTCGAGCGCCAGGTGCGCACCGAAGGTGCTAACGCGCTGATCTCTTACGGGGTCTCCAGCTATGGTTACGATGTTCGCTGCGCCGATGAATTTAAGGTGTTCACCAATATCAATTCGGCCACCGTTGACCCGAAGAACTTCGATGAGAAGAGCTTCGTCGATGTCAAAAGCGATGTCTGCATCATCCCGCCGAACTCCTTCGCCTTGGCGCGCACGGTCGAGTTCTTCCGCATTCCGCGCAACGTGCTGACCATCTGCCTGGGCAAGAGCACCTATGCGCGCTGCGGCATCATCGTCAACGTGACGCCGCTCGAGCCCGAGTGGGAGGGCCACGTGACCCTGGAGTTCTCCAACACCACCACATTGCCGGCGAAGATCTATGCCAACGAAGGCGTGGCGCAGATGTTGTTCTTCGAGTCCGATGAAGAGTGCGAAGTGTCGTACAAAGACCGTGGCGGCAAGTATCAGGGCCAGTTGGGCGTCACCCTGCCGCGCACCTGAGTTCACGCAGTGACGAAAAAAACCGGCATCGGCCGGTTTTTTTCTGCCTGTTGGTTTGTCGCGGGCTTAAGCGGTGACCAGATTGTTTGGCGTGCCTGCTGCCCAGTCAGCGATATTGCTCAGGGTCGTCTCGGCAATCGCGCTCAGGGCTTCACGGGTGAGGAAGGCCTGGTGGGCGGTGATGATCACGTTGGGGAAGGTCAGCAGCCTGGCCAGGACGTCGTCCTGCAGGGGCAGGTCGGACTGGTCCTCAAAGAACAGGGCGGCTTCTTCCTCATATACGTCCAAACCCAGGTAGCCGAGCTGGCCGTCTTTCAGGGCATCGATCAGTGCTGGGGTGTCCACCAAGGCGCCGCGCCCGGTATTGATCAGCATGCTGCCCGGTTGTAGGCGCGCCAGTGACTGTTGATTGATCAGGTGGCGGGTGCCGGGCGTCAGGGGGCAATGCAAGCTGATGATCTGCGCCTGTTGCAGCACCTCATCGAGCGGCAGGTAATGCACGCCCAAGGCTTGCAGATCGCTGTCGGGATAGGGGTCGTGGGCCAATAACTGACACCCGAAGCCGGCCATGATGCGGGCAAAGGCTGCGCCGATCTGGCCGGTGCCGATAATGCCTACAGTCTTGCCATGCAGATCGAAACCAATCAGGCCGTGCAGGGAGAAGTCGCCCTCACGGGTGCGGTTGAAGGCGCGGTGGATGCGCCGGTTCAGCGCCAGGATCAGGGCCGCGGCGTGCTCGGCGATGGCGAAGGGCGAATAGGCTGGTACTCGCACCACGCTTAGGCCCAGTTGGTGGGCTGCTTGCAGGTCGACGTGGTTGTAACCCGCGGAGCGTAAGGCGATCAGGCGTGTGCCGCCGGCGGCCAGTTGCTCCAGTACCGGCGCTGAGAGGTCGTCGTTGATAAAGGCACAGACCACTTCACAGTTGTTGGCCAGAGCCGCGGTATCCAGCCCCAGATGGGCGTGCTGATACGCCAGGCTGCAGCCGGGTGGCAACGTGGCGGCGCTAAAGCTGTCGCGATCATAAGGCTGGCTGCTGAACAACATGATACGCATGGAGTGGCTTCCGACTGTTTATAGGGCTTGGCTGGGTTGAGCGGTTTCATCGAGCAATTGCTCGATGGCGGCATCCAGGTCGTCCAGGGCGGCGGCGCTGGCCGGCGAGTTCTGCTTTAACAGGGTTTCGCAGTGCTGGCAGGCGGCGCGCAGTTGTGGCACTCCGCAGTAGCG
>NKIE01000212.1 GCA_002256055.1 Pseudomonas sp. PGPPP3
ACGGCGTTCTGCAGGTAGAAGCCCACACAGATGATGATCGACGGCACCACACCACAGGTAATCAGTGCCGCTGTCGGTACGTGAGTGTGCGGCGACAGACGCTTGAGCAGGCTGCTGCCCATCACCATTTCGTCACGAGCGTAGGAGTACAGCAGACGGCTGGCGGCGGCTTGTAGGCTGAGCACGCAAGAAACGAAGGATACGGTGATTACCGCCATCACCAGTTGCGCACCAACCGGGCCGAAGGCATTGCTTAAGATGGTTGTCATCGGGTCCTTATCGGCGCCAGAAATCACTGCACGGATATCCGGTACCGCTAGGATCAAAGCCAGGCCGGCGAACATCGCCGCGCCACCGCCGATCCAGATGGTCATGCGCATGGCCTTGGGAATACTGCGACTCGGGTTCGGGGTTTCTTCAGCCATGTCGCCACAGGCCTCAAAACCGTAATACAGGAACATACCGGCCAGGGACGCGGTGAGGAACGCAGGCCAGTAGGAGCCGTCGATACTGATGTCGAACGTGCTGAACAACACGCTGATCGGCTGATGGCGCTCGAAGATCAACAGGTACCCACCAATCACCAGCGCGCCAAGCAATTCGCAGATAAAGCCGAACATGGCAACGCGTGCCAACAACTTGGTGCCACTGAGGTTGAGCAGGGTAGCAACCGCCGTCAGGATCAAGGCGATCAAGGTATTGGTCACTGGCGTCGATTCAAAGCCGAGCATCTGGCCGATGTAAGGCCCAGCACCGAGGGCCACAGCCGCAATCGTCACGCACAGCGAAATGGAGTACAGCCAGCCAACCATCCAGGCCCAGCGTTTACCCACCAATCGGCGAGCCCAGGGATAGACACCACCAGAAATCGGGAATTGCGATACCACTTCACAGAAGATCAGGCACACCAACAATTGACCGAGACCAACCAGCAAGTACGACCAGAACATCGCCGGGCCACCTGCGGCCAGGCACAAGCCAAACAGGGTGTAAACGCCGACCACCGGCGAAAGATAGGTAAAACCTAGGGCGAAGTTCTCCCAGAGGCTCATGGTGCGATCAAAGTTCGACGTGTAGCCGAGCGCGCGGAGTTGCTCCGCGTCACGGTCGGCAGTGTTATGCAAACTGCTCATTTTTTGTTGTCCTATATGGAGTTACGCAAGGGCATAGAAATAACTGCTACCGGCCGCACTAGGCGGCCGGTGTTATTGCTTAAAGCTTGATCCAGGTGGCTTTCAACTCGGTGTACTTGTCGAAGGCGTGCAGCGACTTGTCGCGGCCGTTACCGGACTGCTTGAAACCGCCGAACGGCGCAGTCATGTCGCCACCGTCGTATTGGTTGATCCACACGCTGCCAGCGCGCAGGGCACGGGCGGTCTGGTGGGCCTTGGACAGGTCGCGGGTCCACACCGCTGCCGCTAGGCCGTACGGCGTGTCGTTGGCTATCTCAATGGCCTGCTCGATGCTGTCGAAGCCGATCACTGACAGCACTGGGCCGAAGATCTCTTCCTGAGCAATGCGCATGGCATTGTTTACGCCGTCGAAAATGGTCGGCTCGACGTAGGTGCCGCCGCTTTCTTCCATTACGCGCTGGCCGCCAGCAACCAGGCGAGCGCCATCGTCATGGCCGGCCTGGATGTAAGACAGCACGGTTTCCAACTGGCGGCTGTCGACCAGCGCGCCGACCGTGGTTGCCGGGTCCAGCGGGTTGCCCGGCTGCCAAGCCTTGAGCGCCTCGACCACCATCAGCACGAATTGCGCCTTGATCGAGTTTTCCACCAGCAGGCGCGAGCCGGCGGTGCAGACTTCGCCTTGGTTGAAGGCAATCGCACCGGCTGCCGATTCAGCGGCCGCCTGCAGGTCCGGCGCGTCGGCGCAGACAATGTTCGGGCTCTTGCCGCCGGCTTCCAGCCAGACGCGCTTCATGTTCGACTCGCCGGAGTAGCTCAAGAGCTGCTTGGCGATCTTGGTCGAACCGGTGAACACAATAGTGTCGACGTCCATGTGCAAGGCCAAGGCCTTGCCCACGGTATGGCCATAACCCGGCAGCACGTTGAGTACGCCGGCCGGAATACCGGCTTCGATGGCCAATTGGGCAATACGGATAGCGGTTAGCGGTGAACGCTCGGACGGCTTGAGAATTACCGAGTTGCCGGTGGCCAAGGCCGGGCCGAGCTTCCAGCTGGCCATCATCAACGGGAAGTTCCACGGCACGATGGCCGCGACCACACCGATCGCTTCGCGCGTAACAAGGCCCAGTTGATCGTGCGGAGTGGCGGCCACTTCGTCGTAGACCTTGTCGATCGCCTCGCCGCTCCAGCGAATGCTGTCGACCGTGCCCGGCAGATCAACATTCAGCGAGTCGCCGATCGGCTTGCCCATGTCCAAGGTTTCCAGCAGGGCCAGTTCTTCGCTATGCGCTTCCAGCAGATCGGCAAAGCGCAGCATCACCTGCTTACGCGCAACCGGTGCCAGACGCGACCAAACGCCCGAGGCAAAGGTGCGACGCGCACTGCGTACGGCCAGTTCAGCATCGGCATCACCACAGCTGGCAATCTTGGCCAGCAGGCGGCCATCGACCGGGCTGAAGCAGTCATAGGTTTCGCCGCTGGCGGCGTGGCTGTATTGCCCCTGGATAAAGGCGCGACCTTCAATCTGCAGGTCACGGGAACGGGCTTCCCATTCGGCGTAAGTCAGTGAGGACATGGTTCTGGGCTCCTGTAGCGGCGGCTGAATAAGGCAAAATGATTAATACATATGAAACCATATCTTATATAATCAGCAATGCCAAGAGGCTGGATTTTACTTAGGAAACAGGGCCTAAATAGGTTCAGACCGCCAGGACAAGCTGTCTGGCTAGAGCGTCTGCACAACCTGTCGCGTAAACCGCTGCCGAGGCGCTAGACTGCGCCGGCCGTAATCCGGACCGAATTGCCCATGACCGATTTCACCAGCGTCCGCCCCTCCAGCTTCCTGCGCTTGCGCCAGGAAGGGCGAACCGAAGAGGTGACCCGCCGCCTGATCGAGATGATCGATCTCGGCATGTTTGCCGAAGGCCAGCAGCTACCCAGCGAGACCGAGTTGTCGCTCCAGCTCGGCGTGGCCACCGTGACCCTGCGCGACGCGCTCGCCGAACTGCGCGAACGCGGCGTGATCGAAACCCGCCGTGGCCGTAATGGAGGCAGCTTTGTCTGCAGCCCGCCAGACATTGCCACCGAGCTGCTGCTACAGCGCCTGCGCCAACTCAGCAGCCTGGCTCTGCGCGACTTGGGCGACGAGCTGATGGCCATCTCTGGCGCTGCAGCACGACTGGCTGCACAACGCGCCGCTGAGCAGCAGCATGCCCAATTACAGCTCTATATTGAGGCACTGGCGCACAGCAGCAACCGCCAGGAGCGCCGGCGCGCCGATGCACGCTTTCACATTGAAGTAGCGGTGGCCGCTCAATCGGTACGCCTGACTCGTGCCGAAATGCGTCTGCAGGCGGAAATCAGTGATCTGCTATGGATCGACCACCTCGACTTCCCCGATGCTGCGGCCATGGCCGCTGAGCATCAGAGCATTCTCGATGCCATCGTGGAGGCCGATGCGGACGTGGCCGGGAGTTTGGCCGAGGGTCATATCAATCGCAGCATCAAGCGCCTGATTGGTTTACGCCTGCAGTTACTGGCCGAGGAAAAATGAATGGCGCAGTCCTTGCTTCATTTTTCAACCTCACTTGCCAAGTGCTGCGTGTCTCCAATACCAGCGGCTCGTTTGACTTGATTTTTCCAGAGGAAATCGCCAATGACCACACAGATCCCTGCAGATTCGCTGCAGATTTGTGCTACGCGAATCGACGCATCGATTCGTAACGTTTTCGCACAGCTGGACGAATTGGCGGGGGAACTGCGAGATCTCTGGTTACGCCTACAGGCAGAAGGGCGTCGTCCTAGCTCACGAGATCTACGCGCATTGGCCCCCTTGATTAATACCACCCTTGCCGAACACAACTGGCTGTGCGGCACTGGCGTGGTGCTGGAAGCGGGTGAACTGAGTGATCGTGAACTGCATCTGGAATGGCATAGCCACGGTGCTGACGGCCGACCTACGCCCATGCCCCTAAACGTTAACCGGCAGAGTGAACGTTTCTACAACTATCAGAAAATGCCTTGGTTCAACACCCCCCGCAGCAGTGGCCAGCCTTGGGTAGATGGCCCCTTCGTGGATCTCTACGGGGCCGACCTGTATATTCTGGCTTTCTCTCTCCCTATTCTGCTCGACGGCCGCTTTATCGGTGTAGCGGTAGCTGATGTGGCGATGCAAGACTTCGAACGAGTTCTGCTGTCTAACCTGCTGCGCCTTGATCGTGAAGCCGTGATCATTAACGGCGAAGGCCGGGTGCTGGCAGCCAATACTGCACACTGGTGCACAGGGGAAATGATCCGCAGTTTCGGCCAGCAGCGCACACTGCAACTCGAAGGCGCTGCACGTTGGGCACTCGTCGAGTGCATGCCAAAAGTCGCTTAGCGTCACAGCCTCCCCAACTTAAAGTCCCAGAATAGCTCTCGACTTGCGGGCTACTGACAGTCAACCCGCAAGCAATCCTCAGGAGTGCTTCTGCTCAAACTTGTTCAACGAGATGACCCGCGTTTTGCCAATGCGATGACGGTAGATCTCGCGCAGGTACTTGATCGACTTTTTCACGCTTTCACGGGACAGACGAATGTCATTGATCGAGACGAACTTGCTCTGATCGTTGATCAACTCGCGATACTTCTTCTCGTACATCGGCTTGATCGCATACCAGTTGGTATCGAGGATTTTGGCCGGGTTTTCGTACTCGTTGAGCATCGCGTCGATGCGTACCTCGTCAAACTCCTCGGCAACGATCAGCTCAAGAATAGCGTTGTCCAGACTCTCATCGAAACGGTGCGGATCACGGGCGAAGCAGCGTTTGATAAAGGCCACGATCAGGGTCAGGAAGTCGTCCGACAGGCACGGGCTTTTGACGATCAGGGTAGTCAGCGACAGGTTGGCCGAAGCGCCGATCACCAGCGCATAGCGCTTCAGGGTGGTGTTGGGGAACAGGTTATTGAGGTGAGTCTTCAGCCTGTTGAGGTCCATGTAGGACAGCTTGTAGTCCTTGGGCAACGAGACGATGGACACCACCGATGAGCAGTTCTTGAAGAAGTGCAGATCGCTGAGTTCGGCGGCGTTGTACTCGGACTTCTTGTACTGCTCCAGCGCTTCGCGGTAGCGCTTGGACTCAATCGGCAGCAGGCTGATGCCCTCAATGGCCTGGGTCACCTTGTTGAAGTGCGGCAGGTCGATGGAGCGGAAGAACAGGTCGTCGATATTCAACCGCGCCGGCTCTTTGTCCATCACCCGAAACTTGTCCAGCGGTGCCGCAGCACTCTGCTCCGGCACCACTGACTCGGCATAAGCGACTGCCACGGGGCCCGCCAGGCTCATAAACAGGTCGTTGGCATCCAGGCGAATGGTTTCACCGATGTCGATACCAGCACGACGGAAGTAGTTCTGGTCGTAATCGGTAGTCACCGCCTGGGCGGTGAGGATGTTGAAGATCTGCTGGGAGATGTACTGGTTGGCGTGACGCTCCATGGCGTTGACGTCGATGTTCTGGATATTGCCGTCGT
>NKIE01000213.1 GCA_002256055.1 Pseudomonas sp. PGPPP3
GGCCGCCTCCAGCGGCAGCAGCACGGGCAGCGGCAGGTTGCACAGCCAGCCCACACGCGCCGCCAGCCACAGGCCAGCCAGTGCCGCCAGGGGCTTGCCGCTAAGGCCCGGCTGACCGGTCCAGTTCTGCACGGCAGTTAGTAGAAAACCGGCAATGATCGCCGCGCCAAAGCCGAATAACAGCTCATGGCGATGCCAGGCCAGCCAGCCACCGGCCGGTTGCCAGTTGCCGAGCAGGCCGCTGAGCGCTGCGATCCACAGGGGGATGGCGAGCAGGGCATACAGGCTGCCGCCGAGAAAGAATGGGCGAAACCCCAGGCGCCAGATGGGCGGGATTTGCAGCGCCTTGCGGCGATCGAGAACCTGCATGGTCATGTTCCTTGCGCGGTTGAAGGGCGGCAGCGGGTGCTGGCTCGCTTTAAAGCTCTGTCCACGTTTGCGTTGAAGGCACGCATGCAGGCGTGTAGGAACGGATTTGCTCGCGAAGTTCGCGGATCAATCGTCACCTTGGGATAGCCAACCCCATCTTAAAGCCTGACGACCTGCAGACCCATGCCCCACCGGGACTACCTCCAAAGAGGCAGTTCCGCTGGGTGGGTCGGTGTCGGTTTTGCGTTTGTGGCCAGGCTGCGGGTCAGTAGCTGTATTGCATCTGGGTCCAGAACTTGCGGGTATCGACGCCAAAGTCGTTGGCGTCGTAGTCGGCATATTTGATCAGGCCGACCAAACCTTTCACGCCGGGGATCGGGTGGGCGTAGGAAAGGTCCAGCTCTTCGCCGTACTGGCTGATCGTGCTGCTCTGTTCGGCGCGGAAGTCGTGGTACACAGCCTGGGCGGTGCCGCCGAGCAAGGGCAGGCTGGCGCCGAGGTAGGCGTCCTTGATGCCGTCGGTCGGGGTGGTAAGGAACACGTCGGCCCAGCCCTGGAAGGCATGCTTGGTGGCCAGCGGAGTCTGGAAGGCGAGGTTGCCGGTGCCTTTACCATCGTCGCTGCCGCCGAGCACTTCATAGCCGCCTTTCAGTGCCACACCGGCCAGGGTGTAGCCCAGTTCGGCCAGGTAGTAATCGCTGTCGAGGTCGTTGGGGTTGTCGGCGTAGTCCTTTTGTTGGGCGTATTCGGCCGTATAGGTCACGCCGGCGATCACCCCGTTCAGGCGCAGGCCATTGGTCTGGCTGGCCAGGGTGCCGAGGGCCGCAGTAGGCGCCACGGCAATGTTATCGAGGCCCAACTGGTAGACGTAGCCGGTGACAGTCAGCTCGGGCATGGCCACGTACTGGGCGTTGAACAGCTGGCTGTGGCCTTCGATATTGGACGGGTTGGTTTTGTTGTCGTACTGGCCGTTATCCGGGCCGAAGATGCTGTTGACGTTGTCGATATAGGCCGCGGTCAGGGTCAGGCCGGTCAGCGGTTTGAGCTGCACTAGGCCGCCATCGTAGGTCTGCTCGTTCTGGCGCCAGGCCACGCCACCGATATAGCGCTGGTTGTCGAGGTTGATGCGCTGGCGGCCGGCTACGGCGCTGCCGTATTGGTGGTCATAGCGCAGCAGGGCCTGATTGATCTCGCTGCCATCCGGGTCGGCGACGGTGGAGTACTGGGCCTGGCCATTGCGGGTGGAGTTGAAACCTTCGTCGCCGATGTGGCTGACGTTGTCGGCCTCCACCAGGCCCGAGAGGCCGTACCACTGACCGCTCTGGAAACCGATGCGCGTGCGCAGGGTCTGGGCGTTGGCGTGGTTCTTGGCGTTGTCCTCATCGACAAACTCGTAGCGGTAACGCGCATCGACAATTGCCTTGCCGCCGCTGAACAGGTTGCCAAGGTCTTCGCTGGCAATCGCCTGTGCGCTGCCGCCAGCCATGGCCAGGGCCAGCAGGGAAAGTTGCAGTGGCTTCATGGTGCATACCTCATCAAAGGAAAACAGAAATTCAGGCGTGCTGGCGCTGTGGGCAATCGCTGGCAATAAGTTGCGCGGGTTGCAGCAGCAGGCTCAGTTCACGGAACAGGGCGTCCACTTGCGCCGGGCTGCAGTCTTCGCCGTAACGTTTGCGCAGGCCGTACTGGCTGAGAATCAGATGGGTGTCGGGCTCGATGGCGTGCTGCGCCAGGCAGCCCTTGACGCATTGCAGCGGGCAGCCGTCGAGGGCAAGGATGGGGCGGCCGGATTTGGCCTTGCTGATCAGTGCCGCCACGCCGCCGCCGACGCCGGCAATGCACGACATCTCGGCCAGGCCTTGGCGATCCAGGCGCAGGGCCAGGGTATTGGCCAGCTGCGCGACGTTGGAACAACCGGAACAGGAATACACCAGGGGCAGCGAGCTGTCGGGCATCTTCGGCCACTCCAGACAGGAAACTGGCCGGCAGTGTGGGCAATGTGACGGCTTGATGACCTTGACCATTATCAAGGCCGAAAAGAGCCTGGCCGGGATACTGGGAACCAGCATCCACCACTGTGTTCACTGGGTGGCTGGGTACTTTTCGGAGAGTAAGGCAATGCAGCTGAACAAATTACTGGAGAACAACCGCTTCTGGTCCGAGTCGCTGAATGCGCGCGATCCCGAGTTCTTCAAGCGCCTGGCCATGCAGCAGCGCCCGGAGTTTTTGTGGATCGGCTGCTCCGACAGCAGGGTGCCGGCCAACGAGGTGGTCGGCCTGATGCCGGGTGAGCTATTCGTCCATCGCAACGTCGGCAACATGGTGGTGGCTACCGACATGAACCTGCTCTCGGTGTTGCAGTACGCGGTGGATGTGCTGCAGGTCAAACACATCATCGTCTGCGGCCACTACGGCTGCGGCGGGGTACGGGCGGCCATCAGCCACCAGGCCCTGGGATTAATCGACAATTGGCTGCGGGCGATCAAGGCGCTCTACCACCAGAGCCTGCACGAGTTCGAGGGCATGGATGACGAGCAGCGGGTCGATCGCCTTTGCGAACTCAACGTGCAGCGCCAGGTGCGCAATGTCTGCCACACCACCATCGTGCAGAACGCCTGGATGCGCGGCCAGGACCTGACCGTTTACGGTTGGATCTACGGCCTGGAAAACGGCCTGATCAAAGACCTCGACAGCACCATCAGCGCTCCGGACCAGCTTGACGAGGCGTTTCTCTACGAGCTCTAAAGTAGATATTTAGTTCTGCACATGCTCCATGGCCCATACGGCGGCTTCGACCCGTGAGCGCAGGCCGAGTTTGTGCAGCAGGTTTTTTACGTGGACCTTGACCGTGCCTTCGGTGATGCCCAGTTTGCGGCCGATCATTTTGTTGCTGTTGCCGCCGGCAATCATCTTCAGCACTTGGCGCTCGCGCTCGGTAAGTTCCACCTGGGGCGCGCCTTGCGGTTCACGTAGGGCTTGGGCCAGGACGCGGGTCAGGGTTGGACTGATCACCAGCTCACCCTGCAGAGCCTCGCGCACTTGCTGGATGAGTTTTTCCGGTTCCATGTCCTTGAGCAGATAGCCGTCGGCGCCAAAGCGCAGGGCATCGCGCACATCCCGTTCCGCGTCAGAGACGGTGAACAGCAAAATCTTGCCGGTGTAGCCGACCTGGCGCAGGCGCTTGAGGGTTTCTACCCCGTTCATCTGCGGCATGTTGTTATCCAGCAGGATCAGTTGCGGTTGCACGCTGTCGATCAGGCTCAGGGCTTCTTCGCCGTTATTAGCTTCGCCGACGATGAGGAAGTCGTCTTCCAGTTCCAGCAGCTGACGGATGCCGCGGCGCATCATCGGGTGGTCATCGACCAGGAGAATGCGAGCGCGCGTCGGGGTGTCGGCGGATGACGTGTTCATGCGGGTGATTCCTCTGCATGGCGACCGAGAAATCCCGGTTGAAAACTCAGGTGGATACGGGTGCCGTGGGGCGTGTTGCGGCTCACGTCGAGCTGGCCGTTCAGGCTGCGGGTGCGCTCCTGCATGATGGTCAGGCCGTGATGCTGGCGCGGGTCAGGGCTGGCACCGATGCCGCAACCGTCGTCTTCGATCAGCAACTCAATGTGTTCGCCCTGTTGGCTGAGGTGGACTTTGACGTGTTTGGCCTGGGCATGGCGGGCGCAGTTGGACAGCGCTTCGCGGGCGATTTGCAGCAGGTGAATCTGTTCGCTGGCATCCAGTGTGAAGGCCAGCGGCTCGACCTGCAGCAGCACCTCGAACGCGCCGCGTTCGGCAAATTCGCGCACCGTGTCATCCAGGGCCTGATCCAGGCCGCTACCGTGGATTTGCAGGCGAAAGGTGGTCAGCAGCTCGCGCAGTTGGCGGTAGGCATTGTTGATGCCTTCGCGAATTTCCTCGCTGACGCTGAACAGCATCTCGGCGTTTTCGCCACGGCGCATCAGGGTTTGCAGGCGGCTGACCTGCAGCTTCATATACGACAGCGCCTGGGCCAGGGAATCATGCAGCTCACGGGCGATGATGGTGCGCTCTTCGAGCAGCAGCAGGCGGTGGTCTTGCTCGCGTTGGCGCTCCAGCGACAGTGCCGTGCCGACCAGGTCGGCGAGGGCCTGGATCAGCTCGTTTTCCCAGTGTTGCGGTGGGTGGCCGTCGAGAAAGTTGGCGCTCAATTCGTCCCGCGACTCGCTGCCGTGTAGGGCGATCAGTTGCTCTGCCGGTTTGTGCGGGTTGCCATGAAGGCACAGGGTCAGGCGCAGACCGGGAATCAAGGCCTGGAAGTTATCGATCAACAGGTCCAGCTGCTCGGCGCTCGTCAAGTGGCTAGCCAATTGCCGGCTGCTGAAAAACAGCAATTGCAGGGCGCCATTGGCCTGGTTGAGGGTGGCGGTTTTCTGTGCGACGCGGCTTTCCAGGGTGCGGTGCGACTCTTCGATGGCGTCGGCCATGGCGTTGAAGCTCAGGGCCATCTGCCCTAACTCGTCTTCCGACTGGAACTCCACCCGTGCCGAGTGATCGCCATCGCGAAAGCGTTCGGCGGCGCTCATCAGGTATTGCAGCGGGGTGATGACGTTAGTTTGCAGCTCGTACATGCCGATCAGCAGGATCAGCACGGTAATGAACAGTGAAGCGCCCTGGATATTCTGCTGCCAACTCTGCTTGCGTTCGCTCTTTTGCTGCAGCAACAGCACGAAGTGGTTGAGCTGCTCGACGAAGCCATCGGCCTGGTCGAGAAAGTGCCGGCGGTCATCACTGGCCAGAGCCGGGCGCAGGTTGTTGCGCCAGTTGCTTTGCAGCTGCAGGTAGGCGCTTTGCAGCGGTGCTTGCGGGTCGCTTTCCAGCACCTTGTGCAGGTCGGCGCTGTCCAGGCGTTGTTCGAAGCTGGCCACCAGGCTGTCGATCTGTTCGCGCGGCGCCTGGGCCTCTAGCTTCCAGCTCAGTTGGTAGGTGGCCATGCGCAGGGAACCGGCTGTGTTGATTGCGGCGGCATCGTCCTGGCTGAGCCAGGCAATCACCCCTGCACTGAGGGCGCTGGCCAGTGCGAGGACGGCAATCAGCAGCACGGCAAAACCAGCACGGGCCGGTAATGAGCTGCGCATCCACTTCAACATGGCATTACTACCTCCAAAGAACCTGGACGGCCTACGAGGCGCCCACCGAACTTAGCCTAACTGGCTAAGAGCCTGTTATTTATAGA
>NKIE01000214.1 GCA_002256055.1 Pseudomonas sp. PGPPP3
GTCGTAGAGGCGTTGGCCATCTACCAGTGCAACACGCAACTCTTCGGGTTGAGTGGCGTTAATTAGCATTCTTTTCATGTTGTACCGTCGGTTTCCGGGCTTGCGGAAAAAGCGTTCGGCACACACGACTCTCACGGTCGGTGTCAGGTGAGTCAGGAGCGGTTGTCAGCCGTTCCAGTGTCTAGCGGCGCTCGGCCAATAGGGCCGGGGTCGCGACGACATCTCCTGCTAATGGTGATGACTGAAGCATTCAGTCAGGAGGAGGAATCAACCATCGGTAGCGGACGTAATGAAGCGTCTTGAATAAGGTCCAATGCTACACAGTCCGACGGTTGTGCATCTCCACCCTACACGTATCCGAAGAAAATCGGGTGCCGCGCGCAGAATCCGCAGCGGGTTAGCAATTACCGCAATAATCCTCAGGGATAATCGCGCGTCGTATCTAAAGGCGTTGGTTTCCGGCTCATTCACGGCCTTGGCGGCGAATGATCCGTCGGACGGCCTTACGTCCTGAATGGATTGCGCTCGATGGGGGATGGCAGTTTTAGCGAACATCCGCAAATCGGACCGCTTTTGGCGGCGTTCGCGAATATAGCAGTAATCATTAAGTGCTTCAATTCCATAAAAAATTGTTATGATTGAAGGATGACAAATCCTTCCTCTCCGATCACCGCAGTGCAACTGCTGGAGGTCGCGCCGGAGTATGCCGGCCAGCGTATCGACAACTTCTTGCGCACCCAGCTTAAGGGTGTGCCCAAGACTTTGATTTATCGCATTTTGCGTAAAGGCGAAGTGCGGGTGAACAAGGGTCGAATCAAACCTGAATATAAGTTGCAGGCCGGCGATATTGTTCGCGTGCCGCCGCTGCGCCTGGCTGAGCGTGATGAGCCGGCGCCACTGGCGCAGGGCTTGCTTGACCGCTTGGAGGCGTCAATTGTCTTCGAGGACAAGGCGCTTATTGTTATCAATAAGCCTGCCGGGATTGCCGTGCATGGTGGTAGCGGCCTGAACTTTGGCGTCATTGAGGCCTTTCGCCAGTTGCGTCCGGATGCCAAGGAGTTGGAGTTGGTCCATCGCCTGGATCGCGATACGTCCGGTCTGCTAATGATCGCCAAAAAGCGCAGCATGCTGCGCCATCTGCACGCCGAATTGCGCGGTGATGGCGTGGACAAGCGCTATATGGCGCTGGTGCGTGGGCATTGGGCGACGGCCAAGAAACAGGTCAATGCGCCATTGCTGAAGAACACCCTGCGTTCCGGTGAACGCATGGTTGAGGTCAATGAAGAGGGCAAAGAGGCGCTGACGATCTTTCGTGTGCTGCGCCGCTTTGGTGAGTTCGCCACCTTAATCGAGGCCAAGCCTGTCACTGGTCGTACCCATCAGATTCGTGTGCATGCGCTGCATGCCGGTCATGCCATTGCCGGTGACTCGAAATACGGCGACGAAGACTTCACCCGTGAAATTCGCGATGCCGGAGGCAAGCGTCTGTTCCTGCATGCATACGCGCTGCGTGTGCCGCTGCCGGATGGTGGCGAGCTGCAACTGGAAGCGCCGGTGGATGAAATGTGGGCGCGCACGCTGGAGCGTCTGGGTGCGTGATTATCAGCTGCTGATCTTCGATTGGGATGGCACGCTGGTCGACTCCATCGGTCGTATCGTTGAGGCGATGCATCAGGCTGCCCTTGGCAGTGGATTGCCGCGCCTCGATGACGTGGCTATCAAGGGTATTATTGGCCTGGCCTTGCCGGAAGCTATTCGGGTGTTGTATCCCGAGTTGGAGGATCAGGCGTGTAGTGAGCGCTTTGCGCAGCGTTACAGTGACTGCTATCTAACCCTAGAAACCGAGCCGTCACCGCTGTTTCCGGGCGTGGCTGAGGCGCTTGAGGCGTTTCGGGTGCAGGGCTTTCACTTGGCGGTGGCCACGGGCAAGAGTCGCCATGGTCTGCAGCGGGTGCTCAAGGGGCGTGGCTGGTGTGATTATTTTGATCTCACACGTTGCGCGGATGAAACGGCCAGCAAGCCCCATCCGTTGATGTTGCACGAGATCCTCCAGCATTTTCAGTTGCCGCCGGAACGGGCGTTGATGGTGGGGGATTCGTCATTTGATTTGCAGATGGCGCATAACGCTGGCATGGATTCGGTGGCAGTTGGCTACGGGGCGCAGCCCTTGGCTGTGCTGCAGGAGCAGCGGCCGCGTTTGGCAATCGAACGTTTTTCACAGTTGCGCGAGTGGTTGGCGTGATTTCCCGGTGAACAATTGACAGGAAGGATGAGCATGGCGGACGAATGGAAGACGGCCTCGGCAGAGGGTGCTGAGGGTAAAAGTTGGAAGCTGCTGGAAACGACTCTGCTGGCGGGTGTGCAGGAACAGCGCAGGGCGCGGCGTTGGGGGATTTTCTTCAAGTTGCTGACTTTTGTGTACCTGTTCGGCGCGCTGGCGATGTTTTCGCCGATGCTTGATTTTCAGAAGACGGCAGCACGCAGTGCCTCGCATACGGCGCTGATCGAAGTGCGCGGGGTTATTGCTGATCAGGAGTCGGCCAGCGCCGATAACATCGTTAGCAGTCTGCGTGCGGCCTTCGAAGACCCAAAAACCAAGGGCATTATCCTGCGTATCAATAGTCCAGGTGGTAGCCCGGTGCAGTCCGGCTATATCTATGACGAAATTCGCCGGCTGCGGGCCGAGCACACTGCGGTCAAGGTGTACGCAGTGATTACCGATATCGGTGCTTCTGGGGCCTATTACATCGCCAGTGCGGCTGATGAAATTTACGCCGACAAATCCAGTTTGGTGGGTTCCATTGGTGTAACGGCGGCCAGTTTTGGTTTTGTCGATGTGATGCAGAAAGTCGGTGTTGAGCGGCGCGTATACACCTCGGGCGAGCACAAGGCCTTTCTCGACCCCTTCCAGCCGCAAAAGGCTGACGAGACGCAGTTCTGGCAGTCGGTGCTGAATACCACGCATCGGCAGTTTATCGACAGCGTCAAGCAGGGGCGTGGCGATCGCCTGAAGGTTGAGGGGCATCCAGAGTTGTTCTCTGGGTTGGTCTGGTCGGGTGAGCAGGCATTGGCGTTGGGCTTGGTCGATAAGTTGGGCAGCAGCAGCTATGTTGCGCGCGACGTGATTGGTGCCAAGGAAATCGTTGATTACACCCTTCAGGACACGCCGTTTGATCGCTTTGCGAAAAAGCTTGGTGCCAGTGTGGCTGAGCACGTGGCGATCTGGGCAGGCTTCTCGGGGCCGACGCTGCGCTGATCGTTCAAGGCTGTTGTCTGAGCCCGGCTTTTGCCGGGCTTTTTCATTATGGTGCGGTCAGGGGATTTGAACGCTTTCATTGGTGAGCATGTCCACCAGGCGGATCAAGGGGAGGCCGACCAGGCTGGTAGCGTCGCTGCCTTCGGTGGCGCGAAACAGGCTGACACCCAAGCCTTCGGCCTTGAAGCTGCCGGCGCAGTCAAAAGGTTGCTCGGCTTCCAGGTAGCGGCGAATGCGCTCGGGGTCGAGCTGGCGAAAATGCACGGTAAACCTAATGCAGTCGGTCTGCTGGCGATTGCTGGCACTGTTGAGCAGGCAGAGGCCGGTCAGGAAGGTCACGCTGGCACCACTGGCGGCTTCTAGCTGCGCTTGTGCACGGCTCATGGTATGGGGTTTGCCAAGGATCTGGCCGTCAAGCACGGCGACCTGGTCTGAGCCGATGATCAGGTGGTTGGGGTGTTGCTCGGCCAAGGCGCGCGCTTTTTCTTCTGCTAGGCGGCGTACCAGGCTTTCAGGGCTCTCGTTCGGGTGGTGGCTTTCGTCGATTGCCGGGGCGCTCCAGGTAAATGGCAGGCGCAAGCGGCTGAGCAGTTCGCGGCGGTAAGGTGAGCTGGATGCGAGTACCAGGGGTTGCATGGTCTTCTCCTGTGGCGTGACAGGCGATTCTAGTGGCTATGTCTATGGGCTGACAGGTGGAATTTCCTTTGACAGTGGTAGGGCGCATCCCTAGAATGCTGCGCCTATGTTGAATGCACCGATTCCACCTCACGTTGATCCGCGCAAGCTGGCTGATCGTGGCACTACCCTGGAAGGGGAGGTGTTGCTAGCTGGCTTGTTGCGACTCTGTGATCCGCTTGCGGATGACGCTGGGCTCGTTCGGGCGAAGTTTGTCTTCGGTCGCGATGAGCAAAAAGCTGTGGTTATTCGCAGCGAGATCGATGTTGAAGTCAAGATGGTTTGTCAGCGTTGTCTGGAGCTGGTCGCTCTGCCGATCCATAGCGAATGTGAATACGCTGTGGTGAAGGAAGGAACGGCCATTGAGTTGCAGCCGAAAGGCTACGATGTCCTAGAAATGGGTGAGGAACCGCTGGATTTGTTGGCGTTGGTTGAGGATGAATTATTGCTCGCCTTGCCGATTGTTCCGGCCCATGCCCCTGATGCTTGCCAGCCGCCTGCGGGCCTTGATGAGCCTGATTCGAGCGAGGACGAGGTAATACGGTCCAACCCGTTCAGCGTACTTGCGCAGTTAAAGCGTGACCCAAACGTTTAGGAGTTAATAAGTTATGGCTGTTCAGCAGAACAAAAAATCCCGTTCCGCCCGCGACATGCGCCGTTCGCACGACGCACTTGAAGCTAGCGCTCTGTCCGTAGAGAAAAGCACTGGTGAAGTACACCTGCGTCACCACGTGTCTCCGGAAGGCGTTTATCGTGGTCGTAAAGTGATCGACAAGGGTGCTGACGAGTAAATCTTGTCCGCTCCGATCATCGCAGTTGATGCAATGGGTGGGGACTTCGGTCCCCACTGCGTTGTTCCGGCCAGTCTCGCCTGTTTGGCCGAAATCCCCTCGTTACACCTGGTCCTCGTCGGCCAAGAATCCCTCCTCGAAGAACTGATTGCCCGCCATTGCGGTGTCGATCGCTCGCGCCTGCGCATTGAGCACGCCGCTGAAGTGATTGGCATGGCCGAGCGTCCCTCGCAGGCGTTGCGCGGTAAGCCTGGCTCCTCCATGCGCGTGGCGCTGGAATTGCTGCGTGACGGTAAGGCGCAGGCCTGTGTCAGTGCTGGTAATACCGGGGCTCTGATGGCGTTGTCGCGCTATGTGCTGAAAACCCTGCCGGGTATTGATCGACCGGCCATGGTTACGGCCATTCCTACGGCGCGCGGTCATTGTCACCTGCTTGATCTGGGTGCCAATGTTGATTGCAGTGCCGAGCATTTGTACCAATTTGCCCTGATGGGCGTAGTGGCTGCCGAGGCACTTGGCGTTGAGCGTCCGCGCGTGGCGCTGTTGAATGTCGGCACCGAAGACGTCAAGGGTAATCAGCAGGTCAAGCTGGCAGCCAGTCTGTTGCAGCAGGCGCAGGGGCTGAATTACATCGGTTTCATTGAGGGGGATGGGCTCTACCGTGGCGACGCCGATGTGGTGGTGTGCGACGGTTTTGTCGGCAATATTCTGCTCAAATCCAGCGAGGGTTTGGCTGCGATGATTGCGGCGCGGATCGAGGCGTTGTTCCGTGAGTCGCTACGGGCTCGACTGCTGGGATTGTTGGCGCTGCCACTGTTACGACGTTTGCAGCGAGAGTTGGGGCCGGT
>NKIE01000215.1 GCA_002256055.1 Pseudomonas sp. PGPPP3
AAGGCCCTGCGCCTGCTGCAATCGGCGGCGGTGGTCGGCTACTTCGTGGCCAAGGCCAAAGCCAACAAAGGCCATGGCGGCAACGCCTTCGGCATCATCGAACAACACCTGACGGACGCCCAGCAGCGCCTGCCGCTGGTGTACCCGGTGACCACGGAAAAACTCGCCGCGCCGCTCAGCTATGAAGATGTGATCAGCGATTTCTACGACACCTGCGCGGTGCAGATCGCCGCCCACCTCGGCGCCGGCCGCGATGTGGCGGTGATCTGCGAAGGCGACCCGTTTTTCTACGGTTCCTACATGTACCTGCACGACCGTTTGGCCGGCCAGTACGACGTCGAAGTGGTACCCGGCGTGTGCTCCATGCTCGGCTGCGCCTCGGTGCTCGGCACCCCGCTGGTGTACCGCAACCAATCGCTAAGCGTGCTCTCCGGCGTGCTCCCCGAAGACGAACTCAAGCAGCGCCTGCACAGCGCCGAAGCCGCCGTGATCATGAAGCTCGGGCGCAACTTCGAGAAAGTCCGCCGTGTGTTGCAGGAGCTGGGCATCGACCACCGCGCCCACTACGTCGAACGCGCCACCATGGGCAACCAACGCATCGTGCCGCTGGACGAAGTGGAGCCGATGTCCTCGCCCTACTTCTCAATGATCGTCATTCCCGGCGAGAAATGGCGCGGTTGATCCGCCAACCGCGCCCCCGCCCACTATGGAACACCTTATGACCGCCGCTCCCGCCATCATCATCCTCGGCCCCTCCGCCCTGCCCTGCGCCCGGCGCATCCAGGCGTTGTATCCGCAGGCCGAAATCCACGGTCTGGGCAGCCGAGTGACGGACGTTGAGCGCACCTATGAGGATTTCGGCGATAACCTGCGCGCGCTCTACCGCACCGGCACTCCACTGATTGTGCTGTGCGCCGCCGGCATCGTGATTCGCAGTTTGGCTGCCGTGCTTGGCGAGAAAGACAGCGAACCACCGGTACTGGCCGTAGCCGAAAATGGCAGCGCCGTGGTGCCGTTGCTTGGCGGCTTAGGCGGGGTCAACCGCATGGCGCGTGAGTTGGCCGCGCACCTAGAGGTCAGCGCAGCGATCACCACCAGCGGCGAACTGCGTTTTGGCACCTGCCTGCTGGAGCCGCCGGCCGGCTATGTGCTGGCCGATCTGGAGCAAGGCAAAGGCTTTGTCAGCGACCTGCTCGGCGGCCAGGCCGTGCGTATCGAAGGCGACGCGCCCTGGCTGGCCCAGGCCAAGCTGCCGGTGACTGACGACGCCGCACGGGTGATCCATATCAGCCCCCATAGCCGCGCGGCCAACGCCGATGAACTGCTGATCCACCCGCAACAAGTGGCCGTCTGGGTTGAGCGCGCCAGTGCCGACTTGTTTAGCGAACTGCAGCAAGCGCTGCAAACAAGCGGCCTGGCCGTGCAAAGCCTGGCTTGCCTACTCGCCGCACCAGCGTTGATGGCCAACACCGAGCTGCACAGCGCCGCCGCACAACTCAACTTGCCGCTGCGCTTTATCGACGACGCCAGCCAACTGCCGCCGCTGCATAGCCAGCACACCAATCTGCGCCTGCTGCTGGCCGCGGCCCCCATCGACGCCAATCAGCTCGGTCGGCCCCGTGGCCGCCTGACGGTGATTGGCCTCGGCCCCGGTGCCGCCGAATTTATGGTGCCCGCCGCGCGCCAGGCGCTGGACGAAGCCCAGGACCTGCTCGGCTACGAAACCTATATCAATATGGCCGGCCCGCTGCGCCCGGAGCAGGTGCGCCATTGCACCGATAACCGCGAAGAAATGCAGCGCGCCCGCAATGCCTTCGAGCTGGCCGCCAGCGGTCGGCGCGTAGTGGTGGTGTCGTCCGGCGACCCCGGCGTTTTCGCCATGGCCGCCGCCGTGCTGGAAGCCCTGCATGAATCGACCGACGCCGAATGGCAGCGGGTCGACTTACAGGTATTCCCCGGCGTTTCCGCCGCCCTGGCCACCGCCGCCAAAGCCGGCGCGCCGCTGGGCCACGACTTCTGCCTGATCTCCCTGTCGGACAACCTCAAGCCCTGGGCGATTATCGAAAAACGCCTGGCCCACGCCGCTGCCGCCGACCTGGTGATGGCCTTCTACAACCCCATCTCCAAAGCCCGCCCCTGGCAGCTCGGCTCGGCGCTGGAAATCCTCCGCCAGCAACGCACGCCAGAAACCCTGGTGGTGCTCGGCCGCGACATCGGCCGCCCCGGCGAAACCCTGCGCACCCTCACCCTGGGCGAACTCAAGCCAGAGATGGTCGATATGCGTACCCTGGTGATCATCGGCTCTAGCCAAACCTGCCGCTTTCCGAGGGCTGAGGGTGGGGAGTGGGTGTATACACCGAGGAGCTACCCACAGACGTAGGATGGGTTGAGCCTGCGATACCCATTGCAGACTTCAAGTGATGGGCAGAAAACTGCCAGAAGCAGTCATTTATAGCTTTCACCCAAGATCTAGTCCGAATGCGAGCAGAAGTTATTTAGCTTGGTTTGTCCGAATTCCACCTTTTTTTGTCCGAGGCTAATCTCGCCGCAATCAAGCCCTCGCTGTTCTATGTCACCCGGATGAAACATTTTCTACCGGGCAGTCATAAAAATGAAAAGAACAGCTGTAAATTTCATATTCTGGGGCGCTCTAATCGCCTCTCACGGGGCCGTTGCAATACAGTTTTCCACGCCCATCGAGGGGCTCGAGTCATCCCTCGACAGCGTGGTCGAATACTCGGCGATGTACCGCACGGCCAAGGTCGAGCGGGTAGTCCAGGACGGGAAAAACCTGTTCGCAAACGCCAATGACGGCAGCGAGTACTACAGCCGCGGACTGGTTGCCAACGAGTACAAGATCACTTCCGAACTGAACCTCCGCTATCGGAACTCCGGTGCCATCGTGCGCGGCAGTGCCTGGTACGACACCCAGCTGATGGATCGCCCGCCCACTGGTGGTAGCAACCCACTGCACAACACGAACAGCGATCAGCGCTACCCGTCCGATCTGAGTAATCGTAATGGGCAAGGTTCACGCCTGCTCGATGCGTTCATCTATAGCGGCTACGAGCTCAATGGCCAGCCGCTGAACCTGCGCCTGGGGCGGCAAGTGATCAACTGGGGCGAGGGCATCTACTACGCCGACGGGCTGAATGTGGTGAACCCGGTAGACGTCGGACGCATCGTACTGCCCAACGCCAGTCTCAAGGAGGCACTGCTACCGAGCAACATGGTTTCTGTGCAAATAGGGATGAACGACAGCCTCAGCCTGGAGGGCTTCTATGGCCTTGAGTGGAGTGGTAATCAGGTGATGCCGACCGGTGCCTTCCTCAACAACAATGACATCTTCGGCAAGGGAAGCAACGGACTGATCGTCGATCTGCGCGAGGAGTTGGCTGGGCTGGGGCTTCCGGCGAGCCTAGTGCCGGGAGTGAATGGTATCGATGGCGTGGTGGCCGGGGCGCGCTACGGCCATGAACAAGATGCTCGCGACGATGGCCAGTTCGGCCTCGCCATACGCTACATGGCGGAGGCATTAAACAACACCGAGTTCAGCCTCTACTACCTCAACTACCACAGCAAGGTGTCGTTCCTCTCGTTGCACCCCGGTAGCGCCTACGGTTGCAGTGTGGGCACTGGCGGTCGCTTCGCTGAGTTGTGTGGCCTGGCTTCGGCCCTAGACCCTGCCTTAGTGCCTCTGGTCGACGGCCTGGTCATGCTTGATGGCAGCAGCTATGACCTTATCTATCCGGAAGACATCCGCCTGTTCGGCTTCACTGCCTCCGGCAATCTTGGCGACACCAATCTGGCCATGGAGCTGACCTACCGGCCTAACGCTCCGCTGGAAAGCTCCATGGATTTAGAACTAGAGCGCTTGGTATTCGGCGCCCTGCGCGAGGGCGGCGCCAGCGGAGCACCAATCGACCTAGGCGAGTTCGGTCAGGTAGGCAGTCGACCCATCGATCTTTACCGACGCGGCGAACTTTTTACCTCATCGATTTCTGCGATACGCATGTTCGGCCCGGCCCTAGGTCTAGATCAGTTGGTACTTGTCGCCGAGGTGGCCGCCAACCATGTGCCGGGGCGCCTGCAAGATTCGCCGAACTATGCCTACCTGTCGCCTTTCGCCTGGGGCTACACGCTGAACCTCAGCGGCACCCTGGAGAACGCCTTCGCCGGAATAGACCTGCTACCCGGACTGACCTTCCGCCAGGACGTGCAAGGCACCTCGCCTGCACTGAACCAAAATTTTGTCCAGGGCCGCAAGTCGTCAACCCTCGAACTGGGCGCGCGCTACGGCGACAGCCTGAGCGGCAAGCTCAGCTACACAGCCTTCTGGGGCGCTCGCAAGGACAACCCGATGATCGACCGCGACAACCTCGCGCTGAATCTCTCCTATTCGTTCTGATTTGGGTATAGCCATGAAACACTTTAAACGTCACCAACTGACCGGCCTCCTGCTGTGCGCCTTTCTACCCTTAGTCAGCCACGGCAAGGTTCCGCTCGATCAGGCAAAACGCCTGAATGACGAACTGACGCCCTTCGGCGCCATCCGCGCCGGAGATAGCGCCTTAGGCATTCCCGCCTGGACCGGAGGTCTACACGCTGCACCGGCCGGTTACGCCGGGCCAGGCAGCTTCGAGATCGATCCGTTTGCCCAGCAAAAACCGATGCTGGTGATCGATGCGGGCAATCAGGGCGAGTATGTGCAGCACCTGAGCGAAGGCGTAAGAGCGCTGCTGGCCAGTTACCCGAAAAGTTTCCGCCTGCCGATCTATCCCAGCGAGCGCACCTTCGCCGCCCCGCAAGAGATCTACGACAATACCGCCCGCAATGCCTTAACCGCTGAACTCAATAAAGATGGCAACGGTTTTGCCCACGCCTATGGCGGCATTCCTTTCCCCATTCCACAGAGTGGTCTGGAGGCGGTCTGGAACCACATTGGCCGCTGGCAGGGTCGGTACTTTCAAGAGTCCTCGACCACCGCCCTGGTGCGCGCCAATGGCGGCTATTCCACCCTGCGCGAGGAGAACCAGCTGTTGTCCAATTACTACGCTCCGGGCAAGGACGCCAAATCCCTGGACAACATCCTGTTCCACTACATCAACCGGATCCTGCCACCCTCGCGAGGGGCGGGGGAGATCGTATTGGTTCACGAAACACTGGACCAGGTTGCCATGCCGCGGATGGCCTGGAACTACTTACCCGGCCAGCGCCGAGTACGAAGGGCGCCGACCGTGGCCTATGACAACCCGGTCGACGGTTACCTCAGCGATGATGCTGACATGTTCAACGGTGCACCTAATCGTTTCGACTGGCAGCTATTGGGGCGCCAGGCGCTCTACGTGCCTTATAACAACTATCTACTAGGCCAGCCCGGCACGCCGCACGAGACGATCCTGCATAAAGGCCACATAAACCCAGATCTGGCCCGCTGGGAAATGCACCGCGTGTGGTTGGTCGAGGCAACGCTCAAGACGGGCGAACGGCACGTCTACGCCAAGCGCCGTTTCTACCTCGACGAGGACAGCTGGAGCATCCTCATGGCCGAGAACTACGACAGCCGA
>NKIE01000216.1:0-284 GCA_002256055.1 Pseudomonas sp. PGPPP3
GGGCAAGCTGCTTGAGTCGGCCCTGCACAATCAGGCGATTCTGGAAAACATGCTCGACGGAGTGATCACCATCGACACCCAGGGGCGCATTGAAAGCTTCAACAAGGCCGCTAGCAGTCTGTTTGGCTATACGGCCGATGAGGCCATCGGGCGCAATGTGTCGATTCTCATGCCCGACATTCATCGCCACCAGCATGATGGGTATCTGCAGCGTTACCTGCGTGAGGGGACAGCCCGCCTGCTCAATCGCGCCCGTGACTTTCAAGGGCTGCGCAAGGACGGCA
>NKIE01000216.1:320-5538 GCA_002256055.1 Pseudomonas sp. PGPPP3
TTCCGATCAGCCTGCTGGTGTCGAAAATCGAGCAGGCCGAACGCATCACCTTTATTGGCCTGGTTCGCGACACCACCCAGCATCAGCATGACATGGAGGAGATCCGTCGCCTGGCGTTCTATGACGCGCTGACCTCGCTCCCCAACCGCCGCCTGCTGATGGATCGCCTCAAGCACGCCATGCTCAGCAGCCAGCGCAGCCGTGAGCATGGCGCGCTGATGTTTCTCGATCTGGATCACTTCAAGCTGCTCAATGATTCGCTTGGTCATGATGTGGGGGACGAGTTATTGCAGCAGGTAGCTCTTCGCCTGCTTAGCTGCGTGCGCGAGTGCGATAGCGTGGCGCGTCTGGGCGGCGATGAGTTTGTCGTCTTGCTCGAGGCCCTGAGCGTGCAGCCCCATGAGGCCGCCAGTCAGGCCGAGGTGGTGGCCAGCAAGATCTTGCAGAGCCTTGGCCAGCCCTATCGTTTGCGTGAGCACGATTACAGCAGCACACCGAGCATCGGCGTGGTGGTGTTTATGGACCAGCACGCGACCATCGAGGAGCTGCTTAAGACTGCCGATGTGGCCATGTACCAAGCCAAAGCGGCGGGGCGCAACACCTTGCGCTTCTTCGATCCGACCATGCAGGCTGCGGCCGTCGCTCGCGCCAAGCTGGAACTGGACCTGCGTCAGGGCCTGATCGATAAGGAGTTTGTGCTGCATTACCAGATCCAGGTACGCGGCGATGGGCTGACCACTGGGGTCGAGGCGCTGGTGCGCTGGAACAACCGCGAGCGGGGTTTGGTAGCGCCGGGTTTGTTTATCCCCTTGGCCGAAGAAACCGGGGTGATCCTGAGCCTCGGCCAATGGGTGCTGGAAAGCGCCTGCCAGCAGTTGCAGCGCTGGTCGCACAATCCACACACTGCGACCTGGAACATGGCGGTGAATGTCAGTGCCTCGCAGTTCGCTCAAGCCGATTTTGTCGCCTGTGTCGATCGGGCACTGCAGCTAAGCGGTGCCAATCCACAGTTGCTGACCCTGGAGTTGACCGAAAGCATGCTGGTGGCCAATGTCGATGATGTGATCAGCAAGATGAACCAGCTCAAGGCGCGCGGGGTGAGTTTTTCCTTGGATGATTTTGGCACCGGGTATTCATCCTTGTCGTTCCTCAAACACTTGCCTCTGGAGCACCTGAAGATTGATCAGTCGTTTGTCCGCGACCTGCTGACCGATCCCAGTGATGCTGAAATCGCTCGGACCATCATCATGCTTGGTCATAGCCTGGGCATGCAGGTGATTGCAGAAGGGGTGGAAACCGCCGCCCAGCGCGACTATCTCCTGCAGGTCGGTTGTGACATGTTTCAGGGCTACTATTTCGGCCGCCCGCAGGCCTTTCCCTAGGTTCTGTTGACGTAAGTGCGCTCGCTGACGTCAACAGAACCGATCAGCCCCGACTTTTGTCGGGTGCGAGGATTTGGGGGGCTGGATATGCTCGGGACAAATAATCAGAAAGGAGGCGCGCATGCGCCGCTATCGCCTGTTCGTGTTGCTGCTGTTGACGGGTTGGCTGACGGCCTGCTCGACGCCTGGGGCATTTTTCGGTGCCACTGAGGGGCCGTTGTTTAAGCCGCGCAGCCTCAGCGATGAAAACCGCGTATTGCTCTATCTCTACCGCCCGCAAAGCAACTGGGCCGATCAGGAGCTGGAAGCGCCTGGACTGTTTATCAACAACCAGTTGTTTAGCGGCCTGCCCAGTGGCAGCTATCTGGTGATGGAGCTCGACACTGCCAGTTACCAGTTGGAAATCCGCCGGCCGCTGCTGGGCAGTTACTGGACCCTGGTGGCGGAAAGTCCGATGGATTTCACCCGGGTCGCCAGTTTTGCTCTGGATGCCGAGGCCGGCGCCACCTACTACCTGCGTTATGACGAGCTTAGCCCGCCGCCCCACGATGACAGCCTGGCGGCCAGCGGTGACGGTCCGTTGCAACTGGTGTCGGAGAAGGTCGCCCTTGGCGAGCTGACCAGCAGCCATCGGGTTAAGCCTTTTACCCGTATTGCCGCCAATGGCGAGACGCATGTGCGTAGTTCGCAGCGCGGTTTCTGGCGCTCAGTGGGCGACGCGCTGGACAAGATCGGCATCTGATTCGCTGCGTTTTTAGCGCAGAGAATTAGGCTCTGTTGACGTAAGGGCGCAGCCTTACGTCAACAGAGCCTAGGGCTTGCGTGCCACCAGCACCGCGCGGGTCGGCGCCGGCAGGCCTTCGGCGGTGCGGCTGTGATCGTCGGGGTCGAGGAAGTCGCCCAGCGACTGATAGCGCATCCAGTCGGTGGAGCGTTGCTCCTCGACGCTGGTCACGCTGACATCCACGCAGCGCACATCGACAAAGCCGGCGCGGCGCAGCCACAGTTCCAGGGCTGGTACCGAGGGCAGGAACCAGACGTTGCGCATCTGTGCGTAGCGGTCTTCGGGCACCAGCACTTGCTGGGCATCGCCTTCTACCACCAGGGTTTCCAGCACCAATTCGCCGCCTTTTACCAGGCAATCCTTCAACGCCAGCAGGTGGTCGATGGGTGAGCGGCGGTGGTAGAGCACGCCCATGGAGAACACCGTGTCGAAGCCTTCAAGCTTCTCGGGTAACTCTTCCAACGCCAGGGGCAGGTGCCAGGCGGGCAGGTCTGGCAGGTAGCGCTGCATGGCCTGGAACTGGCAGAAGAACAGCCAGTTGGGGTCGATGCCAATCACGCTTTCGGCGCCTGCGCCAAGCATGCGCCACTGGTAGTAACCGTTGCCGCAGCCGACATCCAGCACGCGTCTGCCGCGCAGGTCGAGGTGCGGAGCGACGCGCGCCCACTTCCAGTCCGAGCGCCATTCGGTGTCGACATGCACACCAAACAGGTTGAACGGCCCCTTGCGCCAGGGCGACAGGCCGAACAGGGCATCGCGCACCTGTTGGCGGGTGGCGTCATCGCAATCATTGTCGAGGGTAAAACTATTGAGCAGGTCGACCTGGCTAGGCAGCATCACCGGCAGGGCGTCCAGCGCCGCTTGCCAGCGGCCGAGGTCGCCGTGGCCGACGGCCATTTTGGCGTCCAGTTGCTGTTGCAGGTCATCGGCCCAGTCTTCCAGGGGCGAGCCCTTCAGTCGTTGGACCAGCGTAGTCAAATCGAGCATGGGCAGGCCTGTTAGGGAAGTGCGATAAGCGAGGCGAAGTTAAGGCACTGGAACCACACCACCACCTGGCTGAAACCGGCGGCCAGTAGGCGCTCGCGGTGTTCTTCCAGGCTGTCGGGGAGCATGACGTTTTCCAGGGCGCTGCGTTTCTGCGCGATTTCTAGCTCGCTGTAACCGTTGGCGCGTTTGAAGGCGATATGCAGGTCGGTGAGCAGGGCGTGTTCGGCCGGGTCATTGAAGCGCAGCTTCTCCGAGAGGATCAGCGCGCCGCCGGGCAGCAAGGCCTGGTGGATACGCTGCAACAGGCCCAGGCGCTGGTCGGGCTGGATAAATTGCAGGGTGAAGTTCAGTGCCACCAGGGATGCCGGCTCGAATTGCAGGGCGAGAATGTCCGCCTCGCGCACTTCCACCGGCAGCAGTTCCTGGAACATCGAGTCCTGGGCGTGCAGGTATTCTCGGCAGCGCTCGACCATGGCTTGCGAGTTGTCCACGGCGATCACCCGGCAGTCGGCAATCTGCACATGGCGGCGCAGGGCTTGGGTCACCGCGCCGAGGGAGCTGCCCAGGTCGTACAGCACGCTGTGCGGCTGGGCGAACTGGGCGGCGAGCACGCCGAGGTTCTCGACAATGGTCGGGTAGCCAGGCACCGAGCGTTTGATCATGTCCGGGAACACGCGCACCACGTCTTCGTTAAAGGCGAAGTCGGCGACTTGCGCGTGTGGCGTGGCGAAGATGCGGTCGGGGTTGTGCTTCACGTGGCAGTTCCGGGCGGGCGAAAGGCCGGCATTTTAGCCAAAGATCACGCCCGGCCGCAGCATTAGCGGCTCAGTGGCCGGCAAATCGCTCAGGCCCGCGCGGCGGTGGGCATCGTGCGAGCAGGTCTACTCTTGCAGCGCTTGTTTGAGAGCAGCATAGGCCGGGGCGGCGGGGATGCCGATTTCTACGCACAGCGCCATCACCCGTTCCAGGTCGCAGGTGTAGACGAGTACGGCCTGCAATTCGTCGTCCAGGGGCTCGCTGAAGTTGAGCAACACATAACCACCGACGTCCTTGTTCATGCTGCTCAGTTGCACCTGGATGCTGTTGAGCGCCGACAGCGGCTTGGCCTTGGCCAGTTGCTTGGGCTTGATGTTGAAGGGCACATCGCTGCTGAACGACGCCATGATCTGCTCCAGCAACTCGGCGTAGCTGTCGCCCTGGAACAGCACGGTATCCGGCAGGCTGCCGACCACCACCCATTCGCCCAGCGGGATGGGGTAGGTGTCGTCGTAGTTGATGTCCGGGTTGGCGGCCAGGAAGGCCTGCGGATCGGCATAGGCCTCGGCGGCCTCGCTGGCGATGCGCAGGACCTCTTCGTCAGTCATGCAGCCGGAGCTGATTTTGCCGATCAATTCAACGAGCAGGTCTTTCATGGGCGATATCCAAAAGGCGCGGCGCACAAGGCGCGATGGCCGCAAGGATATCGCGAATAGGCGCGCTCAGGCTAAGCCTGGCGCGTGTGCGCCGAGGCGGCGATACCGAGCTGGCCGCACCAGTAGGTGAGAATGATGGCCACGTCGGCGCCGGCAAACGGGCTGACGAAGCGGTTGATGCCGATCAGGCTGTCGGACAGCACAAACAGCAGCGCACCGCCGGCGCCGAGCCAGGCCGAGCGGTTGGCGATGCCTGGCACGCCGAGTCGCGCCAGGGCCCGCCAGAGCATGGCGCTGATGGTCAGGGCATACAGGGCCACCGGAATCTGCAGCGGGCCGAGGCCGTTCTGCGCCAGCAGGCTGAACATGCCCAGGCCAAAGGCGGTGGCGATGACCAGCGCGAGCAGGGCCGGGCGGCGGCTGTCGCCCAGGTAGGCGACGAGAAAACACAGATGGCCGAGCAGAAAGGCGCCGAGGCCGAAGACGAACAGGTCCGCCGGCCACTCCAGCAACATGTCGCCGGCCAGGGATAACAGCAGACCTAAGGTGATCCAACGCCGGTAGCTGCCGGCGGGCGCTAGACGCATCCACAGCAGTAGGGCGATCAGCGGCAGGGGTTTGCTCAGCAGGCGCAGCGGGGTGTGATCCAAGGC
>NKIE01000217.1 GCA_002256055.1 Pseudomonas sp. PGPPP3
CGCCGTTGCCGAACAGGCAGCCTTCCACGCGGTCGGCGCCGGCCATCAGGCCCAGCTCGGTGGCCGCCACGCCGGTGCCACGGTCGTTGTGGGTGTGCAGGCTGATCAGCACGCTGTCGCGGCGGTCGATATGGCGGCAGAACCACTCGATCTGGTCTGCGTAGATGTTCGGCGTGGCCGCTTCGATGGTGGCTGGCAAGTTGAGAATCAGCTTGTGCGCCGGGGTCGGCTGGAACACGCCGATCACTGCATTGCACACCTCGACGGCGAAGGCTGTCTCGGTGGAGCTGAACACTTCCGGCGAATACTCGAAGCGCCAGGCTGTGTCCGGCTGCTGGGCGGCCAGGCGCTGGATGATTTGCGCGGCGTTGACGGCGATCTCGATCACCCCGGCCTGGTCTTGGTTGAAGACGATGCGGCGAAAGCTCGGTGCGGTGGCGTTGTAGTAGTGAACGATGGCCTGCTTGGCGCCCTTGAGCGACTCGAAGGTGCGGGTGATCAGGTCTTCGCGGGCCTGGGTCAGCACCTGGATGGTCACGTCGTCGGGGATGTGGCCGCCCTCGATCAGCTCGCGCACGAAGTCGAAATCGGTCTGCGAGGCGGACGGGAAGCCCACTTCGATTTCCTTCAAACCCACGGCCACCAGGCACTTGAAGAAGCGCATCTTCTTCTCGGCATCCATCGGCTCGATCAACGACTGGTTGCCGTCGCGCAGGTCGGACGACAGCCAGATTGGCGCGCTGGTGATGGTCTGCGACGGCCAGGTGCGATCGGGAATATTGATCGGAGTAAAGGCGCGGTACTTGCTCGATGGGTCTTTCAACATGCTCATGGCGGTGTCCTGGGTGCGGGGCCGCTGGGTGGCGGCCAACCGGAGGAAATAGGGGAGGGCTGGGGGCGGCGTTCAGCCACGCAGTCGCGCGCTGACCAAGTTGAGGCTGGCGTGCTGGCGACGGAGGAAGAGGCTGTTGGTGTTGTGCATGCGTGAACAGTAATAACGCTGCGCGTGGCGTGCAAGCTTTGCTGGAAAATTGGTAAGAGTGTTCGTTTTGCGGGATTTAATGGTTTTTAATTGTTTGTTTTTTTGGCTTTTCGATATTTATTTGCGGGGTGCTTAGCCCAGTAGGCTGAGTACTGCTTGGGGCTGAAGGTTGGCTTGCGCCAGTACACCTTGCGCGGCTTGTTGAATGATTTGGCGTGAGGCCAAACTGGCCGTTTCTGCCGCAAAGTCGGCGTCGATAATGCGTGACCGGCTGGCTGCCGCGTTTTCCGCCACGCTCGTGAGGTTGGCGATAGTGGTCTCTAGGCGATTTTGCGTGGCACCCATGTAGGCGCGCTGGCGATCGACATAGGCTATAGCGTCGTCGACGTCCATCACGGCCAGGCCCGGAGTGTCGATCAGATCCAGGCGATTGAGCGCCAGAGCATTGGCACTGAAAGCGCTGAAGCCAACCTGGATGGTCTCGTAGGCTTCGGCGCCGACCTGGAACTGGGTCAGTGTATTGCCGCCGACGCCATTTTCGTTGAACAGCTCCGGCTCGACCAGTTTGAATCCCTGAGATCCGGGCAGTCCTGTGCCTTGGTTGCGAAGAATATTCTTTGCCGTCAACTCAGGCCCGCCATCGGCGTCTAGGCCGCCTATGGCTCCGGTGTCGGCATTATTCAGGTTGAATCCGGCAACATAGGCTGCGATGTCTGTATTGAATTTGGTGTCGAAGTCTGCCTCGCTGGCGAACGCACCCTTACTGGCGTTGGTCAGGGCTTGGTTCAGCGTGGCGCCGGCATTCTTGTTGAGGTAGGACATGATGTCCTTGATACCCTGGCCGCCAGCCGCTTTGATTTTGTCATGCATGTAGCGTACGGCCGCGTAGCCGCCCGAGTAGCCGTCCGAGCTGCTGACATCATCGGCATTGAATGCTGTCAGAATGGCCGCGGTTGAGGTGCCGCCAGCGGTATCTGCGGCTAGGCGTTCGTCGGCACCCTGCAGGGCTTCGGCACTGCCTTCAATAAACCATTTGGGCAGGCCGGAGGCATAGTTCATGGTCCTGCCCATTACCGCATGCGCCATCTCGTGGGCTATCACCCGATCAGTATACTGCGGAGAGGTGCCGCCATCCGGCAGTGTGGAGGCATCGAAGTAGGCCAGATTGACGTTAAGGACCTGGTTCAGTGCCTTGCCGTTGGCGTCTGCACCTGTGTAGGCAACGGAGGCTAACGCTTGGCTGGACGGATCGTCGCTGAAGGTTATTTCTAACTCGGAATTGTCGGCGCGCAGACCAAAGGCATCGAAAACCCGCTGTTCGCCTTCGCTAATCCAGAAACCTTTTAGTGAGTTCAGGGCTGCCCGTTGGTCCAAATCGCCGAGTACCGAGAAGCTTCCTTGATCGAATACTTGGCGGCCGGCAAAGGTGGTTGTTTCATTTACGCGGTTGATTTCTTGCAGCAGTTGTTGGGCTTCCTGGTCAAGCGCCTGGCGCTCGCTAATGCTGTTTGAGCCGTTCATTGCCTGAAGGCCAAGCGAGCGAATGCGCTGCAGTGCATCCGTCACGCTCTGTAGCGCGCCTTCTGCAACTTGCATTAGCGATATGCCGTCATTCGCATTGCGCGCGGCCTGATTCAGACCTCGTACTTGGGAGGTCAGACGATTGGATATCTGCAGCCCTGCAGCATCATCTTTGGCGCTGTTGATGCGCTGTCCCGTCGACAGGCGCTGCAGCGTGGTGTTGAGCGCAGTACTGTTGCTATCCAATTGGCGGCGCGTAAACGACGAGGCGATGTTGGTATTCACCGTTAGCATCGAGTCGCTCACTGAAGCCTGCCGGTTACATTTCCGGCTTCAGTGTTGCTGTCGGCCTGCCGGATGTGATCTTGATACCGCTCGCGTTAAGGTCGACGAACGGTCATGGCTCAAACGCGCCGATAAAAATCGCTGGGTCGACGCGCGCGTCGTTCAGGCTGATGTTCCAGTGCATGTGCGGGCCTGTGGCGCGGCCGGTAGCGCCGACCCTGCCGAGTACGGCGCCGCGGGCCAGTTGCTGGCCGAGGCGCACGTCGATTTTCGACAGGTGACAGAACATGCTGATAAAGCCCTGGCCGTGGTCGACGAACACCGTATTGCCGTTGAAGAAGTAGTTGCCGATCAGCGTCACCTTGCCGGCGGCCGGGGCCTTGATCGGTGTGCCGGCGGGCACGGCAAAGTCCAGGCCGGCATGGGGGTTGCGCTCTTCGCCATTGAAGAAGCGGCGCACGCCGAAGCGGCTGGACAGTGGGCCGTTGACTGGTTTGTCGAGCAGCAGGTTGCTCGGCGTAATGGGGCTGAACTGCTGATAGGCGCGGGTCTGCTCGGCCAGTTCGCGCTCGATGCGTTTGAGGTTGCTGGTGTCCGGGTTGACCATCTGGGTGTTTTTCAGGGTGATGCGTTGCTCGGCGTACTGCTTGCTGGCGACCGTGAAACTCAGCTGGCGGCCACCACTGTCGAGTTGCTGCAGGCCGGGTTTAAGCGTTAGCGGCAGGCCGACGATAGCGATCCAGCGCGCCTGATCCTCTTTCACTACCAGCACCGGTTTACCCTGAAAGCGCGCGCTAGGCGCAGTGGCGCCCGTCCCCAGCTCGACCACTGCGACGCCGCCCGGTACCGGGTGGTTGAGCAGGCGGGTGAGAAAGCCCTCGGCGTGGGCGGGCAGGGCGAGGCAGAGCAGCAGTGCGATCAGAGGGCGCAAACGGTGGATTCCTGAAGTGGGTGGCTTAGTCGAGCAGCGACAGGGTGACAGGCGTTAAGTGGTTATCTTCAACCCGCAGCTGCAATTCACCCTCCGCCAGTTTGGCCCTCAGGCGCTGGCCTGGACGGGTTTGCTCGGCCTGGCGAATGGCCTGGCCACGCTCGTCGAGGAGAATGCTGTAGCCACGGCCAAGGGTGGCCAGTGGGCTGACGGCGTGCAGGGTGTGCATCTGGTGTTCCAGGCGCAGGCGGCGTTGCTTGAGGCCTTCGCTCATGGCGCGTGGCAGGCGCTCGGCCAGGCTGTCGAGGCGCTGGCGCAGCAAGGCCAGGCTGCGGCCTGGGTGCTGGGCGGCGAGGCGCGCATCCAGGTGGCTCAGGCGCTGCTGCTGGTGCTTGAACTGTTGCTCAAAGGCGCGGCGCAGGCGCATGTCCAGGTCGTCCAGGCGCTGGGCTTGCTGGCGCAGGCGCTCGCCAGGGTGACGCAGGCGGCGGCTGAGACCTTCCAGGCGCAAGCGCTCGCGGGCCAGACGATCCTGCATGCGCAGTACCAAGCGGCGGTGCAGGCTGTGCAGGCGCTGCTGCAGATCGCCCATGTCCGGTGCCAGCAATTCGGCAGCGGCCGACGGCGTGGGTGCGCGTACGTCGGCAACGAAGTCGCAGATCGAGACATCGGTTTCATGGCCGACGGCGCTGATGATCGGTGTCTTGCACGCCGCTACGGCGCGCGCCACCGGCTCTTCGTTGAAGCACCAGAGGTCTTCCAGTGAGCCGCCGCCGCGGGCCAGGATCAGTGCATCGAAGCCATGCCGGTCGGCCAGTTGCAGGGCGTGGATGATCTGTACGCCGGCATCGCGGCCCTGCACGGGCGTGGGAATCAGGGTCAGCTGCGCTTGTGGTACTTGTGGTGCGCGGCGGCGGAACACACTGATGATGTCGCGGATCACCGCGCCAGTCGGCGAGCTGATAATGCCGATGCGCTTGGGGTGACCAGGCAGCGCCTGTTTGCGCTCGGCGCTGAACAGACCTTCAGCGCTGAGCTTGCCCTTCAGGGCCTCGAAGGCCAGGCGCAGGGCGCCGTCGCCGGCCGGCTCGACGCTGTCGACAATCAACTGGTAATCGCCACGGCCCTCGAACAGCGAGACCTTGCCGCGCACCTTGACCGCCAGGCCGTCGCGCAGGGCCTGACGCACCCGCGCGGCGTTCTGTCGGAACAGCGCGCAACGCACCTGGGCCTGACTGTCCTTGAGGGTGAAGTACAGGTGGCCGGAGGCGGGCTTGGCCAGGTTGGAAATTTCACCTTCCACCCAGACTTGGGCGAACACGTCCTCTAGCAGTACGCGGGCGCGGCCGTTGAGTTGGCTGACGCTAAGGATCTCGCGGTCGAGGTTGAGGCGCTGGAACGGGTCTTTGATCATGGCGGGGATGATAAAGCCTTTGCGGGATCGGCCAAAGGTTGTTGTCCGCTAAGCTGCTTATTAATGCGTGGCGGCTTGACCCCAGCGTCGCGAGCATTAAGCTGCGCAGCCCTTTTTACCCGCCAGGAGCGCGCCATGTTGCAGCAGCAGAGCATTATCGTGCCGCAAATCTCCACCTATCCCGACCCCGAGGGGCGGGCGCGCAAGGTGCTGCGCTGGTTGAGTCAGCAACGCATCGTCGAACCGCAGCTGAGCACCTGTGTGGCGGGTGGCAATGGCATGGGTTACGCGCTGGCCGAAGGTGCACGGCAGGTGCTGGAGTTGCCGTTCGGTGTCACGGCCGA
>NKIE01000218.1 GCA_002256055.1 Pseudomonas sp. PGPPP3
AGTGCGTCAACGGCACCGCTTACCAGGCTCTCAACCACGAAGCTGTTGAAGCGGCCGACTACCAGGGCAAAACGGCCCTTGGGGGCGATGAAGGTACCTTCGATGGTCTTCAGGGTCATGGGCATTCTCGTATCTATAAAAGAGCAGGATTAAACAACCTGAGCGCCGCGGGGCGCCCAGTTGGGTTTATTCAGAGGGCAAGTATTCTACAACTTCCAGGTCAAAGCCGGATATGGCGTTGAACTTCATCGGCGAACTCATCACGCGCATTTTGCGCACGCCGAGGTCACGCAGAATCTGCGAGCCGGCGCCGACGGTGCTGTAAGTCGTCGGCGTGGTGACCTTGGCATCGCTGCCCAGTTGCTGTTCCAGATGGGCCAGCAACTCCTGGCCACTGAGCGGATTACCCAGCAGCAAGACCACCCCACTGCCCGCCTCGGCAACCTTGGCCATGGCGGCGCGCAGGCTCCAGCGGCCCGGTTGCTTGACCATAAACAGGTCGCGCAGCGGCTCCATGTTATGCACCCGCACCAGGGTCGGTTCGTCGGCGCTGATCTGCCCCAGGGTCAGGGCCATATGCACATCACCCTCCACGGCATCGCGGTAGGTCACCAGGTTGAACGAGCCCAACTCGCTGTCCAACGGCTGCTCGGCAATCCGCTGAACGGTACGTTCGTGGATCAGTCGGTAGTGGATCAGGTCGGCGATGGTGCCGATCTTGATGCCATGTTCCTGAGCGAACACTTCCAGCTCAGGGCGACGGGCCATGGTGCCGTCGTCGTTCATGATTTCGCAGATCACCCCAGACGGCTCGAAACCACCCATGCGCGCCAGGTCGCAGGCCGCTTCGGTGTGACCGGCACGGGCCAGCACGCCACCAGGCTGAGCCATCAGCGGGAAGATGTGGCCTGGGCTGACGATGTCGTCGGCCTTGGCGTTCTTCGCCGCAGCCGCCTGCACGGTGCAGGCACGGTCGGCCGCGGAGATGCCGGTGGTTACGCCCACGGCAGCTTCGATCGACACGGTGAACTTGGTGCCAAAGCCCGAGCCATTGCGCGGTGCCATCAGCGGCAGCTTGAGGGTTTCGCAACGCTCGCGGGTCATCGGCATGCAGATCAGGCCGCGGGCGAAACGCGCCATAAAGTTGATGTGCTCGGCGGTCACGCACTCGGAGGCGATGATCAGATCGCCCTCATTCTCGCGATCCTCGTCATCCATGAGGATGACCATTTTGCCCTGCCGAATGTCTGCAACCAGTTCTTCGATGCTATTGAGCGCCACGGGCAGCTCCTTTCTCGGATGTGTAGGGGTCACCGGCGCCAACGCGCGCAGTGCAGAATTTAGAGATAGCCGTTTTCCGCCAAAAAGCCTTCCGTCAGGCCGCTGGCCTTGGGCTCTGCGGCCTTGTCACCGAGCAGCAGACGTTCCAGGTAACGGGCCAGCAGGTCCACTTCCAGGTTGACCTGGCGACCGGCGTGATAATCGGCCATCACGGTTTCGCCAAGCGTGTGCGGCACGATAGTCAGCTCGAATTCGGCACCATTCACGCCATTCACCGTCAGGCTGGTGCCATCAACGGTGATCGAGCCTTTCAGCGCGATGTACTTGGCCAGCTCACGGGGAGCGCGAATTTTGAATTGCACGGCGCGGGCGTTGTCCTCGCGCGAGATCACCTCGCCGACGCCGTCCACATGGCCGCTGACCAGATGGCCGCCGAGACGACTGGTGGGCGTTAGGGCCTTTTCCAGGTTGACCTTGCTGCCGATCTTCAAATCGATAAACGCGCTGCAGGCCAGGGTTTCGCGGCTGACATCGGCCCAAAAGCCATTGCCCGGCAACTCCACAGCGGTCAGGCACACGCCATTCACGGCAATACTGTCACCCAGTTTGACGTCACCCAGATCCAGCTTGCCGGTCTCGACGTAGACGCGCACATCGCCGCCCTTGGGGCTCAGCGCACGGATGGTGCCAATGGCTTCGATAATTCCGGTAAACATCAGACCCCCTGGGTTGGCAGCGCGCCATGCAGGCGGCAACGCCCGGTGGCAGGCAGAAAAACAACAGACATCACGACGCACTCCTGTTCGTTGAACAAACAGGGCGGTTCGATCGATAGGGATTTCACGGACGCAGGCCAGCCGCGCCCTTAAAGGGAATCCCGCTCTCTCTTTATCCGGACTCTAACCGTCGGCCCCGGAATCACACCGGGTCTGCTGACCTTGGCGAGCCTGACGGCTCGACAAGCGCTCGCGGGCTAGGCCCTGGCTAAAACCATGAGGGCCATTACCGCCGGTGGGGAATTACACCCCGCCCTGAGAACGTTGCAGCCACATGCGCGGCTGCGTGCGACCTTTTATCACATTTGCCCGTCCAGCGCATGTTCGCCCGACCAGCTTCAAGCACCCCGTTGCACGGGCCGAGCAATAATCCGCCAGTCATCGCCGACGGCACGCATCTCGACGATTTGCAGCTCTTGGGCCTCGGCCATTTTCGCCAGAGGCCAATCCAGCAACGGGCGGGCGCTAGAGCCGAGGAACTTGGCCGCAACAAACAGCTGGTACTCATCCACCAGCCCCTGACGGGCGAAAGCCCCAGCCAGCCGCGGACCAGCTTCCACCAGCACCTCGTTGGCGCCGCGGGCAGCCAGTTCCAGCAGCAGTTTGCGCAGATCGACATGGCCATTGCTGCCCGACACAGCCAGCAGTTCATGACCATCGTCGAGGAACAATTGCCGCGCCCCAGCCGCCGCACAGGTAGCCACCAGGGCCTTGCCGGCCTGATAGAAAGGCGCACTCAGCGGCACCCGCAGACGCCCATCCACCAGCACGCGCAGCGGCGGTCGGGTCATGGCCAGGGCCGTCAGCTCGGCATTCAAGCCCAGCTCGTCAGGGCGCACGGTCAGCCGCGCGCCATCGGCCAACACGGTATCGGCGCCGGTCAACACCACACTGGCGCGAGCTCGCAGGCGCTGTACTGCAGCGCGCGCCGCGGGCCCGGTGATCCACTGACTTTCACCGCTGGCCATGGCCGTGCGGCCGTCCAGGCTCATGGCCAGCTTGACCCGCACATAGGGCAGGCCCTGCTCCATGCGCTTGATAAAGCCGACATTCAACGCCCGCGCCTCGCCTTCCAGCACGCCGCAGGCGACCTCAATACCGGCTTCCTGCAAACGCGCCAAGCCACGCCCCGCCACCTGCGGATTAGGGTCCTGCATCGCTGCGACCACGCGCACCACGCCGGCCTGCACCAAGGCCTCGGCGCACGGCGGGGTGCGACCATGATGGCTGCAAGGTTCCAGGGTCACATAAGCTGTGGCACCGCGAGCCTTAGCGCCAGCCTGGCGTAGGGCATGCACCTCGGCATGGGGCTCACCGGCACGGGCATGCCAGCCTTCCCCGACAACCTGCCCGCCCGCCACGATGACGCAGCCGACGCGCGGATTGGGATGGGTCGAATACACGCCCTTGCGCGCCAGTTCGAGGGCGCGCGCCACGCTGCGCTGATCGAGCACGGCCTGTTCGGCTGCCGTCATTCCTGACTCGGCTCGCGGGACAACCGGTCGATTTCCTCGCGGAACTCGTTGAGATCCTGGAAACGCCGGTACACCGAGGCAAAACGGATATAAGCCACTTCATCGAGCTTCTGCAGCTCGCCCATCACCAGCTCGCCGAGTACCCGCGACTTGATCTCACGCTCGCCGGTGGCACGCAGCTTGTGCTTGATATGGGCAATCGCAGCCTCCAGGCGCTCGACGCTCACTGGCCGTTTCTCCAGCGCGCGCTGCATGCCGGCACGCAGCTTTTCCTCGTCGAACGGCTGGCGGCTGCCATCGGACTTGATCAGTCGCGGCATCACCAGCTCGGCGGTTTCAAAGGTGGTGAAACGCTCTTCGCACGCCAGACACTCGCGCCGACGACGCACCTGTTCACCTTCGGCGACCAGACGTGAGTCGATCACCTTGGTGTCATTCGCTCCACAAAACGGACAATGCATGGGCGCAAACAGCCGAAAAAATGAGGGAACTCATGGTAGCGCATCGCACCGACAGCGCCCACAGCCAAGACAAGCCAGAGGCTTTGCGGTATATAAGCCGCCCGTTTCGCCATCGTTTGTGGAAGTTGCCATGCTGCCGCGCCTGCTTGCCCTGCTTTGCCTGTCCAGCCTGCTCGCGGCCTGCAGCAGCACGCCGCCGGCGCCCGCCCTGGCAACAACCGTCAAACCGAAGCCTGTACTCGTCGCGCCTGAGCCGCTGCCCAACCACTTGCGCGAACTCAGCGGCCAGTTACTCGGCGTACCCGCCGCCGGCGAGGCCGAATTGGCCCTGTTACTCGTCGATAGCCGCGACCGTCCGGTGCAACTGCTGGCCAACAGCCGCCTGAGCGGCAACGGCGCGGCGCTGCCTTTTAGTTTGCGCTTCAGCCCCATCAGCATCCCACCGGGCCAGCGCCTGGAGCTGCGCGGCCGGGTCAGCCAGGCCGGCATTCTGACCTTGCGCCTGCCCGCGCGACCGATCCAGCCCGCGAGCAATCAGGCCCTGGGCGCCCTGCAACTGGTGCCCGCACCATGAATGCCCCGTGTGAATTGCAAAACGCCCTGGCCGGCCTGCTCGGCGATGCCCGCCTGGTGGCGGAAACCCTGCCCGGTACCGACCTCAAGCTGTGGCTGATCGACCCGGCCAATATGGAGCGCGCCTTCAACCAGGAAGAAACCCGGCGCATTCTCGAGGAGCCTCCATACTGGTGCTTCTGCTGGGCAAGCGGCCTAGTGCTGGCGCGCTGGCTGGCCGAACGGCCCGAGTGGGTTCGCGGCAAGCGCGTGCTGGATTTTGGCGCAGGCTCCGGAGTGGCGGCGATTGCCGCGGCCAAAGCCGGCGCGCTTGAAGTGGTAGCCTGCGACCTCGACCCACTGGCACTGGCCGCTTGCCGAGCCAATGCGCAGCTCAATGACGTACAGCTCAGCTACTCCGAAGACTTCTTCGCCGAGGCCGACCGCTTTGACCTGATCATCGTCGCCGACGTGCTCTACGACCGCGCCAATCTGCCGTTGCTCGACCAGTTCCTCAGCCGCGGCCAGCAGGCGCTGGTGGCCGACTCGCGGGTGCGCGACTTCCAGCACCCGCTGTACCAGCGCATCGGTCTGCTGGACGCCTGCACCTGGCCGGACCTGGCGGAGCCGGCAGAGTTTCGCCTGGTCAGCCTGTACCACGCGCAGCGCTGATTTTCAGCGCCAGGGCGCTTGCTTCTGCCACGCCGCACCCACATCTTTAACCGCATTCACCTCAGCCAATGAGACCGATCATGAGCGACACGCCGTATATCTTCGACGCCAGCAGCCTCAACTTTGACCAGTTGGTGATTGAGAACTCCTTCCACAAGCCGGTGCTGGTGGACTTCTGGGCCGAGTGGTGCGCACCGTGCAAAGCACTGATGCCGTTGCTGGCGCAGATCACCGAGTCCTATCGCGG
>NKIE01000219.1 GCA_002256055.1 Pseudomonas sp. PGPPP3
GGCCAGGCGCACCAGGCCGCCCTCGACCAAACGCCGAGCCAGCTCACCAGCAGCCCGCGGACTGATGGCATAAACCCCGGAATGGATTTTTACCCCCGCAGGAATGCCCAACACCGGCTGCGCAGCCGCCGCCACCGCACACACATCCCGCGCCGTGCCATCGCCGCCAGCAAACAGCAGCAGCGCCACGCCTTCAGCCTGTAGAGCCAGCACCGCCGCCTGAGTGTCCGCCGCACTGCTGAGGGGTCGCTGTTCAGGCCCCTGCACGCGATAGGCAAAGCCCATATCCGCCAACAAGTCGGCCCCCATGGCGCCGGCAAAGGTGACGAACTGCACGCGCTCGGCTATCGGTAGCAGCGACTCCAGGGCAATTCGCGTGCGCGCCGCCGCTCTAGGTTCGGCCCCCAAAGCCAGGGCCTGGGCCGCCACCCCATCACTGCCCTTGAGGGCTACAGTGCCGCCCAGACCGGCCAGCGGGTTGATGATCAAACCAAGGTGGAAGCGCGACATACAACTCTCTCAGCAAGCGGCGCCCCATAACCGGGAGCCGCAGATAAATGGGACGCAAAAAGGACCGCCAAACCGGCACGACACGCCCAGCGATTCGCCTGAACACTGTCACTGCACCGTCACCTTGATTGGCTACTGTGCAGCAACCCGCCGACAAGGAGACCGACCATGGGCATGCAAAAAACCGCTTCCGCACCGCGCAACAGCACACTCACCCGTCAGGCCCTGCTGGGCGGCGCCTTCATTGATGCTCAGGGTCGCGAAATCCCGATTACCGAGAGCATGATCCAACGCGCCTGCCGCGACCTTGAGCACCATTGCCAGCCGCTGCGCAAACGCCCCTAAGCACAGCGAACGACAGTATCAAGCCCGGCGTTTATGCCGGGCTTTTTATTGCGTCGGCACCTGCAGACTGGCCCCCAGAGCCTGGATCACTTGCTGCACCGCAGGGGCTGATGCGTTCAGCGCTACACGCAGACCATCGGTTTCACGGCGATAAGGGTAGTGCTTGCGCAAGGCATCAAAGGCGCTGCGCCGGCCCGCCGCATCACCGATCAGACTGCGGCGAAAATCCGCATCGTCGCGGCGCGGGTCATACACGGCACGGCACAGGGTGGCCAGCGCCCAAGCGGGGTCGCAGCTGCCGTCCAGTTGCAGCGTCGGCAGCCAGGGCGCGGGCAGTAACTGGGCCAATTTGATACTCGCAGGCAGCTGCTGCCAGGCGCAAAAGGCCTGATAGATCTGCGCTGTACCGCGCAACTTACCATCCAGGCTGTAACCGGCGATGTGCGGCGTGGCGATACGGCACAGGCCAGCCAAGGGCACATCCACCAGCGGCTCTCCCTCCCACACATCCAAGACCACCTGCAGGTCGCAGCGTTGCTGCAGCACTTGGTAGAGCGCGGCGTTATCCACCACCGCACCGCGACTGGCATTGATCAGCCAGGCGCCCGGCCGCAGTGCCTGCAGCTGAGCGGTAGTTAATAAGTGTCGAGTCGCCAGCGGGCCATCCGCCGTCAGCGGCGTGTGCAGGCTGAACACATCGCATTGGCTGAGCAGCGTCTCCAGGCTGACGTAATCGCCGCCCTCGGCCGCCTGCCGCGGCGGGTCGCAGACCAGCACGCGCCAACCCAACGCACGCATAACCTTGACTAGGCGGCCACCGACCTGACCAGCACCGACCACGCCGTAAGTCCGCTGCGCCAGATCGGCGCCTTCGCGCTCGGCCAGGGCCAGCAAGCTGCCGAGCACATAATCGACCACACCGCGGGCATTGCAGCCCGGCGCACTGGCCCAGGCTATGTCCGCCGCGGCAAAGTAATCCAATGCCAAATGGTCAGTGCCAATGGTGCAGGTACCCACAAAACGCACCGGACTGCCTTGCAACAAGGCTTGATCAACGCGGGTGACCGAGCGCACCAAGAGCACATCGGCATCCGCCACATCGGCGGCCGAGATAGCCCGGCCCGGCAAGCGGCGAATAACACCGTGCCCGGCAAAAAACTCATCCAACAAGGGAATATTTTCGTCGGCGACAATTCGCATGGGGGGCCTCCGCTAAACCGGCCGCCATTCTAGAGTCTGTTGCCCTTGCATGGCGAGCCGCGTTGCCCATGTGCAAATGCGTCATTCAGGGCGCCCTGAGGCGACACCTCTGGGGTTGTTGCGTGGCCAGGTCGCGATGCAGCGCGTAGACTGCCTGGCTTGCTGACCAGATGGATAGTTTCATGCCCACCCTCACCCGCCTTGGCCGCCTGCGTATCGAGCTGCGCAGCCTGCTGGGGCTCGCCGCCCCGATCATGATTGCGCAGCTGGCCAACACGGCAATGGGCTTTGTCGATACGGTCATGGCCGGCCGCGTCAGCCCTCGCGACCTGGCCGCCGTAGCTCTCGGCAACTCGATCTGGGTGCCGGTTTTTCTGCTGATGACCGGCATCCTGCTGGCGACCACGCCCAAAGTAGCCCAGCGCTTTGGTGGCGGCCTGCATGGTGAGATCGGCCCACTGGTGCGCCAGGCCTTGTGGCTGGCGCTGCTGGTGGGCTGTGGCGCCGGCCTGCTGCTGTGGAACGCGGAAAGCGTGCTGCACTGGATGAACGTCGACCCACAGTTGATCGAGCCGTCGATGGGCTACCTGCGGCCAGTCGCCTGTGGCTTCCCGGCCGTGGCGCTGTACCACGTGCTGCGCTGCTACAGCGACGGTCTGGGCCACACCCGGCCAAGCATGATCCTGGGTTTGCTAGGCCTGCTGCTGAATATCCCGCTCAATTACATCTTTATCTACGGCAAGCTGGGCCTACCGGCCATGGGCGGGGTCGGCTGCGGCTGGGCCACCGGCCTGGTGATGTGGGCAATGTTGCTGGGCATGCTCTGGTGGGTGACCTGGGCACCGTACTACAAAGCTAACCAACTATTTCAGCGCTTTGACTGGCCTAACTGGGCAATGCTCAAACGCCTGCTCTCGGTCGGCGTACCGATTGGCGTGGCGGTGTTTGCCGAGGCCAGCATCTTCTCGGTGATTGCTCTGCTGATCGGTGGCTTGGGGGCCAGCGTGGTGGCCGGCCACCAGATCGCCCTCAACTTCAGCTCCATGGTGTTCATGATCCCTTATGCCCTCGGCATGGCGGTCACCGTTCGGGTCGGCCAGGCCCTGGGCCGCGGCGAGCCGCGCGAAGCACGCTTTGCCGCTGGCGTCGGCATGGGCGTTGCGCTGGCCTACGCCTGCGTCTCTGCGAGCGCCATGCTCCTGACCCGCGAACACATCGCTCGCCTCTACACCCCGGATAGCGCAGTAATCGCCATCGCCACCGGGCTGATTATTTACTCGGCGCTGTTCCAGTTTTCTGATGCGATTCAGGTGACTGCCGCCGGCGCCTTGCGGGGTTACCAGGACACGCGGGTGACGATGCTGCTGACCTTGTTTGCCTACTGGGGCATTGGCCTACCCGTGGGCTACTGTCTCGGCTTGACCGACCTCTGGGGCCCAGCCTCGGGGCCGCGCGGCCTATGGCAGGGGTTGATTGTCGGCTTAACCTGCGCCGCGCTGATGCTCGGCATTCGCCTGATGCGCAGCGCAAAGCGGCGTATTCGCATGCAGCCCTGATGGCTGCCGCCAGTACGCCGCACTGAGCGGCGCCTGGCAGACCTCAAGCCAATCAGTCGGTCTTCTTCTTAATCCAGTACAGGTAGGTACCCGCCTCGACCTGTTGATCGAGCAGTTCATGGCCGAGAAACAGGCAGAACTTGGGAATGTCGCGGCGGGTCGACGGGTCGGTGGCAATCACCTTGAGCAAGCCGCCGGCGGGCAGGTCACGCACCTTGTTGTGCAACATCATCACCGGCTCGGGGCAGTTGAGGCCGCTGGCATCAAGAATCGCATCGGGTTGCAAAAGCATATAGGGCTCCAAAATCAGGCAGGCATTGTCACCGAAAGCGCCCGCCCGGTCACCCAGGCAACGGCCGGCCACGGATCAGCTGGTCAGGTTTAACGCTTGCACCGGCCCATGCTGCAGTTGGGCCACCAGCAGAGGCCGCTGAGTATCCGCCGCCAGCAAGCGCCACTGCCGGCAAGCGCCGGCCTGACTGTGCTCCTGCAACACGTGGCTGCCGAGCAGCAGCGGCGCCTTGAACTGCACATCCAGACGCACCGTTACGGGCAATGCCTGCCCTGCCAGGCTGCGGGCCAGGCTCCACATGCCATGGGCAAAGGCTCGCGGAAATCCACAGGCTCTGGCCGCCGGCGCCCACAGATGAATCGGATTGAAATCCGCACTGACGCGGGCAAAGCGCCAACCAATATTGACCGGCACAGACCAGGTTGCCGCCGGACAACTCGCCGGCAACAGCGCCCAGTTGGCGCGACCCGGCAAGGCCGCCGGCGCCTGCCCGTTTAGATAATCACCACGAGCAAGATAGGTACTGATGGCCTGCCAGCACAGAGCCCCGGCATGCCAGATCTCACTGCCAATATCGAACTCCAGCCCCTGCGTCGTGCGTCGCTCGCCAAGGATGCGACAGCGCAGGTCGACCTTTTGCCCCACCGGCATGGCGTGATAGCGCTGCACATGGTTGCGCACATGCACCAGTCCCATGGGCTGCACCGGCATCCGCCCATCGCTGACCAGGCGCATGTGCAACGGCATCAGCAACACCTGGGGATACAGCAGCGGTACGCTCTCGGTCTTATCCAGCCCGCACACACGGCGGTAGGCTGCAATCTTGCGCGGTTCAAAGCTCAGGCTGCGGCACTCGATATGCAACCGCGGCAGATGCTCGCCCGCGCGCAGCCCGCGCCGCCGAATCAGCAGCAAACGGGCGTAAGTGCCCAGCAACGACGGCATTTTATTTTTCACCTGAACGTATCTCCCTGTTCCGGTCGTGCTGCAGCGGGCGACTAACGCTTGTCCAGGCGCCGCAGATAGCAGGTCACTTCTTCCCGATCGTGATAAAGCTGCTTGCAAGCAATCGACACACGAATGCCGCGCGCCGTGAAGCCATCGGCGATGCGCTCCAGCAGACGCTTTACCTCTGAATAGCGCTGCTTCATCGGCAATTTAAGGTTGACCACTGCTTCGCGGCACAAGCCCTCGCCCAGCCAGGTTTCCAGCAGAGCCGCGCTGCGTGCCGGCTTTTCGACGATGTCGCAGACCATCCAGTCCACTGGCTTACGCGGCTTGAATGTGAAGCCATCAGCCTGCAAATGCTCGACCAGGCCCGTGTCCATCAGGCTTTCGGCCATAGGTCCGTTGTCGATGGCGATCACCTGCATGTGCCGGTTAACCAGCTGCCAGGTCCAGCCACCGGGCGCGGCACCCAGATCGACGGCGGTCATGCCCGCTGCCAGGCGTTCATCCCACTGGTCGCGAGGAATAAATTGATGCCAGGCCTCCAGCTTGAGGGTGGAGCGGCTGGGTGCCTCACGGGGAAACTTCAGTCGCGGG
>NKIE01000220.1:0-5022 GCA_002256055.1 Pseudomonas sp. PGPPP3
GTTGAGGTCCATGGAAAAGGCCGTGACCACTTCCGCTTTGGTACCGAAACCGATGGTGGCGCCGAGTGGTTGGCCGGCCAGCATGTGCGCGCCGTCCAGCTCGCCCATGATTACGCGGTCCAACAGCACCTTCCAGTTGGCTTGGGCTTCAAGGGTGACGTACAGGCCTTCGTCTTCGAAGAAGCCTTTTTCGTAGGCAATGGCCAGCGGGGCCATGTCGGTAAGTTTGATAAAGCCGAGTTTGAGTTCGACTTTTTCCGGGTCGGCGGCATGGGCGATCTGCAGGCTCAGGGGCGAGAGCACCAGCAGGCTGGCGACCAGGGCTTTCTTCAGCAGGTTACGGCGGTTATTGAGCATGGCGAATACCTCGGGGTCAGAAACGAAAAAAGACATCGCGGACAATCAAACCCTTGGAAGGGCTGAGAGCCTTTGACGTCTTTGTCTGTTCGTCTCGATCACCGCCGTTGGCGATCCTAAGACGTGGTATGAGAGCTAAAGCAATCACCTTGCCAACTCCTGTTTTAAATATTTTCTCTATTTAAAACAGATAGATAGGATTGTTATTCAAGTGTGTTGGGCAAGTGTGAGGGGGCGCGCAAGGGCGCGTGGATGGTATGTGCTGGTGCGTGTGCCTGGCACCAGCGCCATACCTTGGTGCGCGCAGGGCACCTGTTTGGCTGTTCTGCGCTGAAGGGGGGAGTCAGTCCTGAGCCGAGTTGGTTTTGCGGGCGGGAGTGGCCGGCATCAAGCCGTCGGCGCGGAACATGGCCTTGATACCGCGCACGGCCTGGCGGATACGGTCCTGATTTTCAATCAGGGCGAAGCGCACGTGATCGTCGCCGTAATCGCCAAAACCGATGCCAGGGGAGACGCAGACTTTGGCCTCGGCCAGCAGCTTCTTGGCGAACTCCAGGGAGCCGAGATGGGCGTACGGCTCGGGGATTTTGGCCCAGATGTACATCGCCGCCTTGGGATTTTCGACCATCCAGCCGGCGTCATGTAGGCCGCGGACGATGGTGTCGCGCCGTTGTTTGTACTGCTCGGCGATGTCATGCACACATTGCTGGTCGCCTTCCAGCGCGGCAATGGCGGCCACTTGCAGCGGGGTGAAGGTGCCGTAGTCGTGGTAGCTCTTGATGCGTGCCAGGGCGTTGACCAACTCCTTATTGCCAACCATAAAGCCGATGCGCCAGCCGGCCATGTTGTAGCTCTTGGACAGGGTGAAAAACTCCACCGCGATATCTTTGGCGCCGGGCACTTGCATGATCGACGGTGCCTTCCAGCCATCGAAGACGATGTCGGCATAGGCCAGGTCGTGCACCACCAGAATGTCGTACTGCTTGGCCAGGGCCACCACACGCTCGAAGAATTCCAACTCCACGCACTGGGCGGTGGGGTTGGATGGGAAGCCGAGAATCATCATCTTCGGCTTGGGGATGCTTTCGCGGATGGCCTTTTCCAGCTCGACGAAAAAGTCCACGCCGGGAATCAGCGGTACCGAGCGCACCTGGGCGCCGGCAATCACTGCGCCGTAGATGTGGATCGGATAGCTGGGGTTGGGCACCAGCACCGTGTCGCCGTGGTCCAGGGTGGCCAGCATCAAGTGCGCCAGGCCTTCCTTGGAGCCGATGGTGACAATGGCTTCGCTGTCCGGGTCGATATCGACGGCGTAGCGGTCTTTGTACCAGTGCGAGATGGCGCGGCGCAGGCGCGGGATGCCGCGCGAGGTGGAGTAGCCGTGGGTGTCATCGCGCTGGGCGACCTGTACCAGCTTCTCGACGATATGCGCCGGCGTGGCACCGTCTGGGTTGCCCATGCTGAAGTCGATAATGTCTTCACCACGGCGGCGCGCCGCCATTTTCAGCTCGGCGGTGATGTTGAAAACGTAGGGGGGGAGACGATCAATGCGCGCAAAGCGGCGCGGCGAACGGTGTTCGGCCATGTAAACCTCGATAACGTAAGCGCCCGGAACCGTCCGAGCGACGTTGGCCAGTGCGCTGGCCAGTCGAGGAAAATACGCCTCTCAGCGTGAGGCGGCAAGCCTGTTGGCTCAGCTGCCGAGCAGATCGCTCATGGCGATGATCTGTTCGGCGACCTGGATCAGCTTCTGCTGGCGGCTCATGGCCTGGCGGCGCATAAGGGTGTAGGCCTCTTCTTCGTTGCAGTTTTTCATCTTCATCAACATGCCCTTGGCCAGCTCCACGCGCTTGCGCTCGGCCATCTGCTGGTCACGGGCATGCAACTGGGCGCGCAGGGCCTGGTCACTCTCGAAGCGCACCATGGCGACATCGAGGATGGGTTTGAGCCGCTGCGCCTGGATTCCCTCGACAATGTAGGCGCTGACCCCCGACTGAATGGCCTGACGCATTACGTCGGGGTTTTGCTCGTCAGTGAACATGACGATCGGCCGTGGCTGGTCGCGGGTGACCAGGCAGACCTGCTCCATCACGTCGCGGCCGGGGGAGTCGCTGTCGATCAGGATTACATCCGGGCGCACGGCTTCCACGCGGGCCGGCAGGTCGATGATCAGGCCAGACTCGTCGATGACGTCGAAGCCGGCTTCAATCAGTGCGGCGCGCAACCGGCCAACCTTCTTCGGGGTGTCATTGATCAGGAGGATTCGTAACATCTTGGCGGTGATATCCATTACGTGCGTCTCTTAGGCGGAGACCGAGGCTTGAGTGCTGTCGCTCAAAGCGTGCAAGGCAAAGCTGCGGGCGTAGCCGGCGGGATCGTTGCCGTCCCAGACTTTGCCGTCTATCAGGGTGGAGCTGCGCATGGCCGATGTTGGTAGGGCGATGCCCAGATGGCTGGCAGCTTCACGGTAAAGGTTGAGTTGCTGGACCTGGCCGGCAATGGCCTGATAGTCCGGGTCGTTGCGCAGCAGGCCCCAGCGGCGGAACTGGCTCATAAACCACAGCCCGTCGGACAGGTAGGGCATGTTCACCTCGCCATTGGCAAAGAAACGCAGTGGGTGCTGATCCTGCCAGGCGTAGCCCATGCCATCCTCATACTGGCCAAGAAAGCGCGACTGGATGGCGTTCAGCGGCGTATCCAGATACTCGCTGCCGCTAAGGAGTTGGGCGGTGCTGCGTTTGTTCTCTTCGCTGGCATCGATAAAGCGGCTGGCTTCCAGCACCGCCATCACCAGGGCGCGCGCGGTATTGGGGTATTCCTCGACAAAGGCGCGGGTGCAGCCCAGGACTTTCTCCGGGTGATCGGGCCAGATCGCCTGACTGGTGGTCAGGGTAAAGCCCATCTGTTCATCAATGGCGTGGGCGCCCCAGGGCTCGCCGGCGCAGAAGCCGTCGATGCGTCCGGCCTTGAGGTGAGCGACCATCTGCGATGGCGGCACGACCACACTGTGGACGTCTTCCAGTGGGTGGATGCCCTGGCTGGCCAGCCAGTAATTGAGCCACATGGCATGAGTGCCGGTGGGGAAGGTCTGGGCGAAGGTCAGTTTTGCACTGCTTTGGCGCACGTGTTCGCGCAATGCTTCAGCGCTGGTCACGCCAGCAGTCTGCAGTGGGCGTGAGAGGTTGATACTTTGGCCGTTCTGGGACAGGCCCATGAGCACGGCCATGTCCACGGGCGGGGTGCCGCCGATGCCCAGGTGTACGGCATACAGCAGGCCATACAGGCCTTGAGCCGCATCCAGTTCGCCGCTTAGCAGTTTGTCCCGCAGGGTGGCCCATGACGCCTGGCGCTGCAGGTTCAGCGTCAGGCCGTAAGGCTGGGCAAAGCCCTGGGTGGCCGCCACGATCAGCGAGGCCGAGTCGGTCAGAGCCATAAAGCCGAGGTTGATGGCGCTTTTTTCCGGGGCGTCGGAACCCGCCACCCAGGCGAGCGGATCAAGATGATTTTGCGGGTGAGAGTCGGTCATTGTTTTTTCCGTCCAAGCACAAAAAATCACTGTCCGGCCGTGCTTGTGCACTGCCAGAGAGCGACGCCGTTGTCTGATTTATGCCTGCCGCCGTTGGCAGGTCGTTAGCTGTAAATAACCCTAAGCAAGCGATATGCCAGAGAGGCGTTGTGCGGCGGATAAACAAAACCCCGCACACGGCGGGGTCTGTTCACTTTCAAGCGACTATCAGCGCTCGAGGATTTGCTTAACCGACGATTTTTGGATCTGTTGATCGCGGCCTTCGCTGTCTTCGAAGCGGTACATGTCGGTGTCGGTGTCGAGCTTTGGCTTGCCGTCGGTGCTAATCAGCTGGCCGTCGGTGGTGGCGATAATGTATTCGCTGGAGCAGCCGGTCAGGCTCAGCACACAGCAGGCGGCAAGAATCAGTTGCTTCATGGTGTTCCCTCTAATGATCACAATGTTTCTTCAATAGCTGAAGTTACGCTAACCATTTGACTGCGATTTGCCTAGTGCCCAGGCAATAAAAACCCCGCACTAGGCGGGGCTTTTATTGACGCTGTGCTCGTTAGGCTTGAACGACCGGGATCTTGGCGTTCGCAGCAACTTCACGGAACTCGGCAATCTGGTCGAAGCTCAGGTAACGGTAAACGTCGGCAGCCATGCTGTCGATGTCGGCCGCGTAGACCATGTACTCTTCAACGGTCGGCAGTTTGCCGGTGATTGCCGCAACGGCTGCCAGTTCGGCAGACGCAAGGTACACGTTGGTCGCGTCGCCCAGACGGTTCGGGAAGTTACGGGTCGATGTGGAGACCACGGTCGAACCGGTTTCTACCCGTGCCTGGTTACCCATGCACAGCGAGCAGCCTGGCATTTCCATGCGCGCGCCAGCTTTGCCGTAGATGCCGTAGTAGCCTTCTTCGGTCAGCTGGTGTGCGTCCATCTTGGTTGGCGGAGCCAGCCACAGACGAGTCGGCAGATTGCCTGGATTTTTCTCCAGGAGTTTGCCGGCGGCACGGAAGTGACCAATGTTGGTCATGCACGAACCGATGAACACTTCGTCGATCTTCTGGCCTTGTACGCTCGACAGCAGACGGGCATCGTCCGGGTCGTTCGGGGCGCAGAGGACTGGCTCTTTGATGTCAGCCAGGTCGATTTCG
>NKIE01000220.1:5032-5447 GCA_002256055.1 Pseudomonas sp. PGPPP3
GTATTCCGCATCGCTGTCAGCCGACAGCAGTTGCGGGTTGGCCAGCCAGGCTTCCATGGCCTGAGCACGACGCTCCAGGGTGCGAGCATCGCCGTAGCCTTCGCCGATCATCCAGCGCAGCAGGGTGATGTTGGACTGCAGGTATTCGCCAATGGCTTTTTCCGGCAGCTTGATGGTGCAACCGGCAGCGGAGCGCCCTGCGGAGGCGTCGGACAGCTCGAAAGCCTGTTCAACGGTCAGCTCGTCCAGACCTTCGATCTCTAGGATGCGTCCGGAGAAGGCGTTGATCTTGCCCTTCTTCTCAACGGTCAGCAGGCCAGCCTTGATGGCGTAGTAAGGGATCGCGTGGACCAGGTCACGCAGGGTGATGCCTGGTTGCAGTTTGCCTTTGAAGCGCACCAGTACCGACTCCGGC
>NKIE01000221.1:0-918 GCA_002256055.1 Pseudomonas sp. PGPPP3
CTTCGGCTAACGCCACGAGGGCGGCCTTTGGCCTGACCAACTAGTAGGCCGATGCCAGCTAGGCCAGCAGCGCCACCGACTTGATCTGCGCCCACAGCTGTTGGCCACGCTGCAGCCCCAACTGGTCATGGGAATAGCAGGTGATCCGCGCCAGCAAGGCACTGCCCTGCATATCCAGGCGCACCAGCACATGGGCGCCATGCTCCGCGGCCAGCACCTCGACCACCGTCACCGGCAGGACGTTGAGGATGCTGCTGGGCAATGGCGGCTGCAGCGCCAGGCTGACGTCCCGTGCCTGTACCTTGCAGCGGATCGGCTGACCCAGCGCCAGCGGCCCGTGGGCCACCTGCACGCTCAGCGCACTGCGGGGGAACTGCACACGCAATAGCTGATAGGCCGGGTCATAGCCACTGACCACCCCATCGATCAGCGCACCGCCGTCCTCGGCCACGGCCATGGGCAGGTCCAGACGCGTCAACAGCTCGCCGATTGGCCCACTGGCCAGCACTCGTCCAGCCTCCAGCAACACCAGATGATCGGCCAGCCGCGCCACCTCCTCCGGCGCATGGGTAACGTACAGCACGGGGATATCCAGCTCAGCGTGCAGGCGCTCTAGGTACGGCAGGATCTCGGCCTTGCGCTTACTGTCGAGAGCCGCCAGGGGTTCATCCATCAACAGCAGGCGCGGGCTGGTGAGCAAGGCACGGGCAATGCCTACGCGCTGCCGCTCACCGCCGGACAAACGCTGCGGTGCACGCTCAAGCAGATGTTCGATACCCAGCAATTCGACCGCCTGTTCCAGCGCCACCCGCCGAGCCGCGACGGCAATCCGCCGCTGACCGAACAACAGGTTGTCGCGCACGGATAAATGGGCAAACAGGCTGGCCTCCTGAAACACATAACCGAGGGCGCGCTGGT
>NKIE01000221.1:928-5439 GCA_002256055.1 Pseudomonas sp. PGPPP3
GCTGGCCGCCTGAAACACATAACCGAGGGCGCGCTGGTGAGTCGGCAGGCAATGCCCGGCGCGACTGTCCTGCCAAAGCTCGCCATTGACCCGCAGATAGCCATCGGCTGCCGTTTCTAGCCCTGCAATGCAACGCAGCAGGGTGGTCTTGCCGGAACCGGAATCGCCCAGCAGCACGCTGACACCACGACCGGGCAGGCGCAGGTCCACATCCAGGGCAAAGTCGCCATACGGCAGGCGAAAGCGCGCCTCGATTGCGGCGGCGGTTGCCTGGTCCGTGTTCACGTCAGTACCCATCAGGGAACGTCCTTAGCGGCCGGTGCCGGCCGTTTGCAACTGCCCGCTGCCACGCAGCAACAGCAGGATCAGAAAGGAGAACAACAGCATGCCGCCCGCCAGCCAATGGGCCTGGGCATACTCCATGGCCTCGACATGATCGAAAATCTGCACCGACACCACTCGGGTCTTCTCCGGGATATTGCCGCCGATCATCAGCACCACGCCGAATTCGCCGATGGTGTGAGCAAAGCCAAGAATCGCCGCACTGACAAACCCCGGCCGGGCCAGCGGCAGCACCACACTGAAAAACGTATCCCAGGGCCCAGCGCGCAAGGTCGCCGCCACTTCCAGTGGGCGTTCGCCAATCGCCTCGAAGGCGTTCTGCAGCGGTTGCACCACGAACGGCATGGAATAGAACACCGAACCCACTACCAGGCCGGCAAAGCTGAAGGGCAAAATGCCCAGCCCCAGGCTTTGGGTGAACTGCCCGATCACGCCATTGGGGCCCATGCTGACCAGCAGATAAAAGCCGATCACCGTCGGCGGCAACACCAGCGGCAGGGCCACCACCGCGCCCACCGGGCCTTTCAGCCAGGAGCGGCTGCGCGCCAGCCACCACGCAATCGGCGTACCGATCAGCAGCAGAATCGCGGTGGTCAGGGTCGCCAACTGCAAGGTCAGCCAGATCGCGGCAAAGTCGGCACTGCTGAGGGGCATCGCGGGCACTCTTGTTTAGCGTTGATAGCCGTAGGCTTTGATCACGGCGGCGGCTTTCGGGCCCTTCAAATAACTCAGCAACGCCTCGGCCGCCGGATTCTCCTGGCCCTTGCGTAGCAGCAGCGCGTCCTGACGAATCGGCTCATGCAGCGTGGCAGGCACTATCCAGGCCGAGCCACGGGTGATCTGGCCATCCTTATAGACCTGCGCCAGGGCGACGAAGCCCAGTTCGGCGTTACCCGTGGCCACGAACTGCAAGGTCTGCGCGATGTTCTGCCCCTCGACCAGTTTCCCTTCAAGGCTTTGGCTCAGGCCCATGGCGGCCAACACCTGGGTCGCGGCCAGCCCATAGGGGGCGGTTTTCGGGTTGGCGATGGCCAGGTGTTGGAATTGGCCACCGCGCAACACCTCGCCCTGGCCGTCGACATAAGCGTCCTTGGCCGACCACAGCACCAAGGTGCCGATGGCATAGGTGAAGCGCGAACCGGCCACCCCCTCGCCCTCGCGTTCCAGGGTGGCCGGCGTGCTTGCATCGGCGGCGAGAAACACCTCAAAGGGCGCACCATGCTTGATCTGCGCGTAGAACTGCCCGGTCGCCCCAAAGGACGCCAGCAGTTTATGGCCGGTATCTTTTTCGAAGTCGCGGGCAATCGCCTGCAGCGGCGCACTGAAGTTACTGGCCACCGCCACCTGCACCTCGCCAGCCTGCGCCTGGGTGCTGGCCAGCCAGACGGCTGACAGCGCGAGCAGTGCCTGACGGAGAGCTTGAGACATGACGTGACTCCTGAGAATGGCAAAGGCATTTAAGCCGACAACGACCGCTTAGCACTTGAGCAGGGTCATGCCCGCCGGCGAAGACCACAGGGCCGTCGCCGCATCGTTATATAAAACCCTATATAACGCAACCAGAGGGCCCGCCTGTATTGACGGCAGCCCCACAAGGCAATGCTAAGATCGCCGCCACCGCCCACAAGAAGCCCGCGCCATGCAACTCGAAGGACAATTCTGGATCACCCATAACGGTAAGAACCTGGCCGGGCAAAGCCGCATCGAACTGCTCACCCAGATCGCCAACAGCGGCTCGATCACCCAGGCCGCCAAAGCCGTAGGCATCAGCTACAAGTCCGCCTGGGACGCCGTCGAAGCCATGAACAGCGCCGCCGGCAGCCCACTGGTGGCGCGCAGCACAGGCGGCAAAGGCGGTGGCGGTACGCAACTCACTGCGGCCGGCCAGCAACTGATCGACGCCTTTCAGCATTACCAGCGCGAGCACCAAGCCTTTCTCCAGCGCCTCGGCGCCGACAGCCGCCTGGACACGTACCTGCAAATCATGGAACGCTTGCGCTTGCGTACCAGTGCGCGCAATCAGCTGTTGGCCAAGGTTTGCAACATCCAGGCTGACGGCCTGAATGACCGCATCGAACTCAAACTGCACGGCAGCGCCCAGCGCCTCACCGCACTGATCACCCACGGCAGCACCGAACGCCTCAACCTGCAGCTCGGAGCCGAAGTGTTCGCCCTGATCAAAGCCTCCTGGGTCAACCTGCTGCCCGCCGACAGCACACCACTGCACGCCGAACCCAATCATTTGACCGGCAACGTGCACAGCCTCGAACCCGGCGAACTGGAAAGCGAACTACAACTGGAGCTACCCGACGGCGCCCACCTGACCGCCATGCTCAGCAACAGCCAGCTATCCAGTCGGCAATTGGTGAATGGCGAGCAAGTCCGCGTTCAGATCAATCCGGAGCAGATTATTCTGTGCAGTGTTTGAGGGCGTGATTCGGTGGTGTGAGGTGTGGGCTGTTATTGGCCACAACAGATGGATCGACACCTGCCACTCACCCAGCATCACAGTCCTGTTACCAGCCCCTACCCCTTCGCAAAAAATCGCAACCACTTGGCCTTCAAACCCCGCGCAGGCGCTTGATGGCTGCCGTCGCAATAGGGCAGGCGCCGCGATTTGCCGCAGCGGCACAGCAGCAGATGCTGGGCACGGGTGATGGTCAGGTGCAGGCCTTGTGGGCAATCGGTGGGGCAATCAGGGAGTTGGCCCGAGCGGGCGCAGGTACACAGGTGCAAAGTGGCGCCAGGGAGAACCTGACGCACTTCGGGTAAGCGGGGATCTGCTAAACGGGCAACAACCGGGACCACTGACTTATCCATCAGCAACCCCGAACTTGGTCGGTATACCGATCAATCGACCCAGACACGGGCGTTGCGGAACATGCGCAGCCAACCGCCGTCTTCCTGCCACTCATCCGGCTTCCAGGAGTTCTGCACGGCGCGGAATACGCGCTCCGGGTGCGGCATCATGATGGTCACGCGGCCGTCGCGGCTGGTCAGGCCGGTGATCCCGCGCGGAGAGCCGTTGGGGTTGGCCGGGTATTTCTCGGTGACCTTGCCGTAGTTGTCGACAAAGCGCATCGACACGCAACCGGACAGGTCGGCTTCCAGCAAGGCTTCCTCGCTTTCGAACTCAGCATGCCCTTCACCGTGAGCGATGGCGATCGGCATGCGGGTGCCGGCCATGCCGCGCAGGAAGATTGATGCCGACTCCTGCACCTGGACCATGGCCACGCGCGCTTCAAACTGCTCGGACTTGTTGCGCACAAAGTGCGGCCAGAACTCGCTGCCGGGGATCAACTCGTGCAGGTTGCTCATCATCTGGCAGCCGTTGCACACGCCGAGGGCGAAGCTGTCCTTGCGCTCGAAGAACGCCTGGAAGTTGTCCCGCGCGCGGCTGTTGAACAGCACCGACTTGGCCCAACCTTCACCGGCGCCCAGGACGTCGCCGTAAGAGAAGCCACCGCAGGCCACCAGACCTTTGAAGTCTTCAAGGTCAACGCGACCGGCGAGGATATCGCTCATGTGCACGTCGATAGCCGAGAAGCCGGCGCGGTCGAAGGCCGCAGCCATTTCTACCTGACCGTTGACGCCCTGCTCACGCAGCACGGCAATTTGCGGGCGCACGTTCTTCTTGATGTGCGGCGCGCTGATGTTGTCGTTAACGTCGAAGCTGAGCTTGACCGACAGGCCGGGGTTTTCTTCGTCCAGCAGGGTATCGAATTCCTGCTCGGCGCCTTCGGCGTTGTCGCGCAGCTTCTGGATCTGGTAGCTGGTTTCTGCCCACTGGCGCTGCAGCAGACGGCGTTGATCGCCGAACACGGCTTCGCCATTGAAGCTGATGGCCACGTCGCTGCCGTTGACCGGCTGACCGATGACCGCCACGCAGTCGCCCAGACCAGCCGCGCTGAACTGCGCCAGCACTTCCGGGGTGGCGTCTTGGCGTACCTGGATCACCGCGCCCAGTTCTTCGTTGAACAGTACGGCGTTGACCTCGGCACGGTTGTCGGCCAGGGCATCGAGGTACAGGTCCAGACCGCAGTGGCCGGCGAAGGCCATTTCCAGAGCAGTGACCAGCAGGCCGCCGTCGGAACGGTCGTGGTAAGCCAGCAGCATGTCGTCGGCATTCAGGCCCTGGATCACGGCGAAGAACGCCTTGAGGTCTTCAG
>NKIE01000222.1 GCA_002256055.1 Pseudomonas sp. PGPPP3
AGGCAAGCCAGGTCTTTCAGCTCGTCACGGGTCATCGGGCCAGTGGTGTCTTGCGAACCCACGGTGGTCATCTTCGGTTCGCAGTAGGTGCCTGGACGTACGCCTTGGCCTTCTGCCAGACCGCAAGCGCGGCCAACCATTTTCTGGGCCAGGGTGAAGCCCTTGCCGCTGTCGACCGGCGCTTCCGGCTTCTTGAACAGGTCGGACGGTGCCAAACCCAGTTCAGCACGGGCTTTTTCAGTCAGGCCACGGCCGACGATCAGCGGAATACGGCCGCCAGCGCGAACTTCGTCGAGCAGTACGTCGGTTTTCAGCTGGAAGCTGGTAACCAGTTCGTCGCTGCCATGACGGCGCACTTCGCCTTTGATCGGGTACACGTCAATGACGTCGCCCATGGCCAGGTTGCTGCAATCGAATTCGATCGGCAGGGCGCCGGCGTCTTCCATGGTGTTGTAAAAGATCGGGGCGATTTTGCTGCCGAAGCAGAAGCCGCCAGCGCGCTTGTTAGGCACGTTCGGGATGTCGTCGCCGAAGAACCACAGCACCGAGTTGGTGGCGGATTTACGCGAAGAACCAGTACCCACTACGTCGCCGACATAGGCAACCGGGAAGCCTTTGGCTTTCAGGGCTTCCATCTGCTTGATCGGGCCAACCGAGCCAGCGGCGTCAGGGTTGATGCCGTCACGGGCCATTTTCAGCATGGCCAGGGCGTGCAGCGGGATGTCCGGGCGGGACCAGGCGTCAGGTGCTGGCGACAGGTCGTCGGTGTTGGTTTCGCCAGTGACCTTGAACACGGTCAGAGTGACTTTTTCTGGCACGGCAGCGCGGTTTTTGAACCACTCGCCATCGGCCCAAGAGGCCAGTACGGCTTTAGCGTTGGCATTGCCGGCTTTGGCTTTTTCAGCAACGTCGTGGAAGGCGTCAAACATCAGCAGGGTGTGCTTCAGCTGCTCAGCGGCAACGGCCGACAGTTCGGCGTTGTCCAGCAGTTCAACCATGGTGGTGATGTTGTAGCCGCCCTGCATGGTGCCCAGCAGTTCGACGGCGCGCGTCTTGCTGATCAGCGGGGAGGTGGCTTCGCCCTTGGCGATGGCAGAGAGGAAACCGGCTTTGACGTAAGCAGCCTCATCCACGCCCGCAGGAACGCGGTTGGTGATCAGGTCAACCAGGAAGGCTTCTTCGCCAGCAGGTGGGTTTTTCAGCAGCTCGATCAGGCCTGCGGTTTGTTCGGCGTTCAGCGGCTGGGGCACGATGCCCTGAGCGGCACGCTCTTCAACATGTTTGCGATAGGCTACAAGCACAGTTTTTACCCTCATCAGTGGTCCCGGTGGGTCCGGAACGCGCATCCATAAATCACTGAACACAAGCGTCGCGCGGCTTTTTGGGCCGTTGGACCAGGGTTTCAGTGTCTTCGAACAGAAGCTGTTTTCAAAGTTTTACGTCGGCAGGAGGCCTGATGAGGGCGGCGGCGGGTCGCTGAACGGGTCAGCGTGTCTGTCGCAACGATTTCCTGCCGGGTCAAGGGAAGCGCGGTTCGCTCGGAGCGCCCCAGTGCGGGTTGCTCAACGCCTTCCTAACTGTGCTCGTGACGCTTTGAAAACAGCTTCCAACGGACATTGGCGCCTTAAAGGCCGGCCGATTCTACTGCAACAAGACGCTAAAGTTAAGCCGCAAAGCCCATCCCTGCGTGGTGACCGCGTATGGACAAAGGTCTAAGATGCCCGCCTGTTTTGCCGCCTGTGTAACTGTTTGCCATGTCTTCTCAACGCATCAAGACGCCTTGCGTCGGTCTTTGCTCCACGGTTTATGGAGATCTGGTCTGTCGTGGCTGCAAGCGTTTTCATCACGAAGTGGTGAACTGGAACCTGTATGGCGACGAGCAAAAGTACGCCGTCTGGCGGCGCCTGGAGATTTTGCTGGTGCAGGTGATGGCCGCCAAACTGGAGGTGTTCGACCCTGCACGGCTGCGGCAACAACTGGAGCAGCGCAGCATTCGCTTCGCGCCCGAGCAGTCACCTTATTGCTGGGCGTATCAGTTGATTGCACGTGGCGCGCGGGTGATCAACCAGTTAGACGCCTACGGCATGGTGCTGCTGCCGGAGTTTCGCGACTGGACGCTGCCGGCTCTGCGCGATGCGATTGATCGCGAGTTCTTTTTGCTTTCCGAGGCTCACTACCAGCGTTATATCGCGCCGAGCTTTTTGCGTGACGGGTTGGAAGGTTCTGACTGACGCCATCGTCAGGCATAAAAAAGCCACCTGTGCAGGCGGCTTTTTTGTTGCTCGGTAAACTCAGCGCTGCGCGACCAGTTCTTCCGGCTTGAGCACCAGAACGGCACTTTCCAGAGCATCCAGTACCACTTCCGCAGTATTGCCGATCAGCACGCCGGACAGGCCTGTGCGCGCCACGGTGCCGAGGATGGTCAATGCCACGTTGAGGCGCTTGGCGGTGTAGGGAATCAGCACGTCGGCCGGGCCTTCCTCGATGTGCAGGCATTCGTCAGCGATCGCAAACTCGCTTTGGAATACTTTGCAATTGGCCCGGTAGCGCGCCTCGATGCTTTCTTTCAACTGGAATGTTGGGTCAGCAGCAGAGAGCATGGGGGACGGGTAGGCGCCGATCACATGCAGTTCGCACTGCGCCAGTTGGGCGATTTCATAACCGTGACTGATGATGCTGGTGTGCAGTGCGCGGTGTGGACCGTCGGCATTGCCGGCGTCAACGGCGGCGAGAACTTTTCCGTTGGCCCACGGCGTATCGGTTTTCACTATCAGTACCGGGACTGGGCTGTAGCGCAGAAGTTTCCAGTCGTCTGGGGTCAGCAGGGCTTTTTTCAGCGGGTTCTCGGGTTTGTGGCGCTTGACGATCAGGTTGCAACCTTCGGCTTGCTGAGCGGCGATGATGGTTTGATGAACGCTATCCAGCCAGCTTTGCTGGGTGCTGACACTGAAACCTTCGTCGGTCAGGGTTTTGGCCATGGCGTCGAGGTCAGCTTGGTGGTCGTGCTTTTTCTCGCAGACCAGCAGGTGCAGATGGCACTGGGTCACGCCGGCAATCAGCTTGGCACGGTTGATGGCCAGCCCGTCCGGCTGATGGGGCTCAACGACTACCAGAATGCTGCGAATAGCTTGCATGATCATCTCCCTGAGGGTGTTTATAACTAAATTTACTTTAGTTGGATTCTATTGCGGCTGGGTTGATATATGTCAACCGTAATTCAGCTGATTGGCAGCAATCATCGTCAATCCTCAACGTATAATGCGCGGCTTTGATGACAGCGGCCAGCCCACTATGTTGCTTCCTGAAATTGCTGAATTCCTTGGCTGCAAAACACCCGATGGCTGGGTGCAGGCGGCTTTAGCCGACCTGGAAACCTTGCTGCTGGATCACAAAAACTGTGAGTTCAAGGCCGCCAGCACCGCGCTGAGCCTGATGGCCAAGTACAACACCCACGTCGACTTGATCAACCTGATGTCGCGTCTGGCCCGCGAGGAGCTGGTGCATCACGAGCAGGTAATGCGCTTGATGAAGCGCCGCAAAATTGCGCTGCGGCCGCTATCGGCTGGGCGCTATGCATCGGGGCTGCGCTCAGTGGTGCGCACCCATGAGCCGGTCAAACTGGTCGATACTCTGGTGGTTGGCGCCTTCATCGAGGCGCGCAGTTGCGAGCGCTTCGAGGCGTTGGTGCCGCACCTGGATGCGGAGTTGGGCAAGTTCTATTTCGGTCTGCTGAAAAGCGAGGCGCGGCATTTTCAGGGTTATCTGCGCCTGGCCTATCAGTACGGCGAGGCGGCGGATGTGGAGCGCACCATCGAGCGCGTGCGGGTGGCTGAGCGTGAGCTGATCGAGTCGCCCGATGTGGAGTTCCGCTTTCACAGCGGCGTACCCGTCAGCAGCGCTGTGTAGTCAGTCGTTGAGGGCGAAGGCGCTCTGCTGGTAGCCCTTTTCGTCGACTTGCAGGGCCCAACCTTGCTGGTCCCAGTCACCCAAAACAATGCGTTGTGCCGTTTGGCCGTTGACCTCCAGCGTGTGGCTGGCCGGGCGGTGGGTGTGGCCGTGAATCAAGGTGCGTACGCTGTATTTGGTCATCAGGCGCGGCACTTCGCTGGGCGTCACGTCGATGATGCTGGCCGCTTTCTGGCGGGTTTGTAGCTGGCTTTCCTTGCGCAGTTTACGCGCCAGGGCGTGTCGCTTGGCCAGTGGCAGATGACGCAGCAGCCATAGACTGAGCGGGTTGCGCAGCAGGCGACGCATGCGCATATAGGCCGCGTCGCTGGTGCACAGGCTGTCGCCATGCATTAGTAATACGGGCTCGCCGTTGAAGCTTACGCGGCACGGGTCACTGAGCAGGGTGCAGCCGGCCAACTGGCAAAACCCTTGGCCGAGCATGAAATCGCGGTTGCCATGCATTAAATAGAGGCGGGTGCCGCTGTCTGCCAATTCGCGCAGAGCGCTGGCGATCTCGTGCTGGAACGGCCCCATGGCATCGTCGCCCACCCATACCTCGAAAAAGTCACCGAGGATGTACAGGGCTTCCGCCTGGCGGGCGCGAGTCTGCAGAAAATGCACAAACGCCCGGGTGATGTCCGGGCGTTGTTGTTCAAGGTGCAGATCGGAAATCAGCAGTATCACTCAACGATCTCTGCGCGCTCGATGATCACGTCTTCCAGGGGGACGTCCTGATGGCCGGATTTCGAGCCAGTGGCGACGCCTTTGATCTTCTCGACCACGTCCATGCCTTCAACAACTTCGGCGAACACGGTGTAACCCCAGCCTTGTACGGTCGGAGCGCTGTGGTCGAGGAAATCGTTGTCTTTGACGTTGATAAAGAACTGCGCGGAGGCCGAATGCGGTTCCATGGTGCGAGCCATGGCCACGGTGCCGACTTTGTTCGACAGGCCGTTGTTGGCTTCGTTCTTGATGGTGGCGCGAGTGGCTTTTTGTTTCATGCCAGGCTCGAAACCGCCGCCTTGGATCATGAAGTTGCTGATCACACGGTGGAAAACGGTGTTGTCGTAGTGACCGGCAGCGACATATTCCTTGAAGTTGGCGGTGGTCAGCGGCGCCTTGTCTTCGAACAGGTTGAGGGTGATAACGCCGTGGTTGGTGTGCAGTTTGATCATGATCGGTTCCAGTTGAGTTGCCGGTAAAAATCGTGCGAATGCGCTAGTGACCTATCTTGCCGGTGGCTGACAAGCCCTTGTGCGAATCTTTTACGGTGCAATCCGCCTGTGCAGGCGCTTTGCGTCTGTCAGGGGGTTGACGGGTTCGCTATCATAAGCGCTTTGACTTGGCCGGCCTACCCTGGCCAGGCACCTGTACGATCAAGGACACCATGAGCAAGCCTGAAATCCCCAGCGTTTCTCCTTCGAACTTCCTCCGCCAGATTGTTCAGAGCGATCTGGATGCCGGTAAGCACGTCAAAATCGTCACG
>NKIE01000223.1:0-393 GCA_002256055.1 Pseudomonas sp. PGPPP3
GTTCGTCGCTCAAGGAAGTCACCATGGAGTTGGGCGGCAAGTCGCCGCTGATCATCTTCGAGGACGCCAACCTCAACCGCGCCGCCGACATCGCGGTGATGGCCAACTTCTACAGCTCCGGCCAAGTGTGCACCAACGGCACCCGGGTGTTCGTACCGCGCAGTCTGCAAGCGCGCTTCGAGGCCAAGGTGCTGGAGCGGGTCAAACGCATCCGCCTCGGCTGCCCGCTGGATGCCGACACCAACTTTGGTCCGCTGGTGGGCTTTGCCCATATGGACAACGTGCTCGGCTACATCGCCAAGGGCAAGGCCGAAGGCGCGCGTCTGCTGAGCGGCGGCGAGCGAGTGCTGAGCGACGACTACGCCAAGGGCGCCTATGTGGCGCCCACGGTGT
>NKIE01000223.1:403-2406 GCA_002256055.1 Pseudomonas sp. PGPPP3
GCACCGACGACATGGTCATCGTCCGTGAAGAGATCTTCGGCCCGGTGATGAGCATCTTGGTCTACGACGACGAAGCCGAAGTGATCCGCCGCGCCAACGCCACCGACTTCGGCCTGGCCGCCGGCGTGGTGACCCAGGACCTCAATCGCGCTCACCGGGTCATTCATCAGCTGGAGGCCGGCATTTGCTGGATCAACACCTGGGGCGAGTCGCCCGCCGAGATGCCGGTTGGCGGTTACAAGCAATCCGGGGTCGGCCGTGAGAACGGCCTGACCACCCTGAGCCAATACACTCGGATCAAATCGGTGCAGGTCGAACTGGGCGATTACACCTCGGTGTTCTGAGGCGTTATTCGTTGGCTGGACGGGAGGATTTGTCCTCCCCGGCACGACCCCGCACAACCCGGCAGACCCAGTCGCCACGCCAAATCAAGGGTGCACAGATGGCCACAGAATTCGACTACATCATCATCGGCGCAGGCTCGGCAGGTAACGTGCTGGCCACCCGACTGACTGAAGATGCCGACGTCAGCGTGTTGTTACTGGAAGCTGGCGGGCCGGATTATCGCCTCGATTTTCGCACCCAGATGCCCGCTGCCCTGGCCTATCCGCTGCAAGGTAAACGCTACAACTGGGCCTACCAGACCGACCCCGAGCCACACATGAACAACCGCCGCATGGAGTGCGGACGCGGCAAGGGCCTGGGCGGTTCATCCTTGATCAACGGCATGTGCTACATCCGTGGCAACGCTCTGGACTACGACGGCTGGGCACAGATCCCCGGCCTGCAGGACTGGAGCTACCGCGACTGCCTGCCGTACTTTCGCAAGGCCGAGACCCGCGACCTAGGCGCCAATGCTTACCACGGCGGCGACGGGCCGGTCAGCGTGACCACCCCAAAAGCCGACAACAACCCGCTGTTCCACGCCATGGTCAAGGCCGGTGTGCAGGCAGGCTTCCCGGCCACCGACGACCTCAACGGCTACCAGCAGGAAGGCTTCGGCCCAATGAGCCGCACCGTCACGCCACATGGTCGGCGCTCCAGCACCGCCCGTGGTTATCTGGACCAGGCGCGTGGGCGACCCAACCTAACAATCATCACCCACGCCCTGACCGAGCGGATTCTGTTCGACAACAAGCGCGCCATCGGCGTGGCTTATCTGCACGGCGACAGCGATCAACCCATTAGTGTGCTGGCCAAGCGCGAGGTGCTGCTGTGCGGCGGGGCAATTGCCTCGCCGCAGATCCTCCAGCGCTCCGGCGTCGGCCCGGCGGCCTTGCTGGACGAACTGGACATCCCGCTAGTCCATGACCTGCCCGGGGTTGGCGAGAACCTGCAAGACCACCTGGAGATGTACCTGCAATACCAGTGCACACAGCCGGTGTCCCTTTACCCGGCCTTGCAGTGGTGGAACCAGCCGGCGATCGGTGCCCAATGGCTGCTGCTCGGCAGCGGTCAGGGCGCCAGCAATCACTTCGAGGCCGGCGGTTTTATCCGCACCCGCGCCGAGTTTGCCTGGCCGAACATTCAGTACCACTTCTTGCCCGTGGCGATTAACTACAACGGCAGCAATGCAGTGCAGGAGCACGGCTTCCAGGCCCATGTCGGCTCCATGCGCTCGCCCAGCCGTGGCCGCGTGCGTGTGCGCTCGAAAGACCCGCGCCAGCACCCGAGCATCCTGTTCAACTACATGGCCCATGAGCAGGACTGGCAGGAGTTTCGCGATGGCATCCGCATCACCCGCGAGATCATGGCCCAGCCGGCTCTGGACCCGTTTCGCGGTCGTGAACTGAGCCCGGGCGCAGCGCTGCAGAGCGATGCCGAACTGGACCAGTTCATCCGCGAGCATGCCGAAACTGCCTTCCACCCGTCCTGCTCGTGCAAGATGGGCAGCGCGGCCGACGCCATGGCCGTGGTCGATGGCCAGGGCCGGGTGCATGGCCTGGAAAACCTGCGGGAGATAGATGCCTCGATCATGCCGCTGATTACACCCGGCACCCTCA
>NKIE01000223.1:2416-5429 GCA_002256055.1 Pseudomonas sp. PGPPP3
TGCGGGTGATTGATGCCTCGATCATGCCGCTGATTACCACCGGCAACCTCAACGCACCGACCATCATGATGGCCGAGAAAATCGCCGACCAGATCCGTGGCCGTGCGCCGCTGCCGCGCAGCGATGCCGACTACTACGTGGCCCATGACGCGCCGGTGCGCGGTAAAGCCTTGCGCTAAAGCACGCACAATCTGCAGGAGGGGTTTGAGCCGTGACCGTGTCGATGCGCTCGTGGCTCAACCCCCTCCGATGACACTGCAACAGCACAAAACCACAACCTCACCCGCTCCGCTGGTAAACCCATGGCCGTGTTCACCCCCCTGACCCGCGCGCAACTCGAGGTCTTCGTGCAGCCCTATGGGCTGGGTCCATTGCTCGACTATCAGCCGATTAGCGAGGGCAGCGAGAACAGCAATTTCTTCGTCAGCCTGGAACAAGGCGAGTTCGTCCTGACCCTGATCGAGCGTGGCCAGAGCCACGAGCTGCCGTTCTTCATCGAGTTGCTGGAGCGCCTCCACCAACAAGGCTTTGCCGTGCCCTATGCAATACCAACAACGGACGGACAGGCCCTGCGCCAGCTGGCCGGCAAGCCGGCACTCCTGCAGCCGCGCCTGGCCGGCCAGCATGTGCGGCACGCCGAGGTGGCGCACTGCAGGGCGGTCGGCCAGTGGCTGGCCCGCCTGCACCTGGCGACCGCCGCGCAACCGCTGCAGCGCCCCAGCGACCGCGGTTTACCGTGGATGTTGGAACAAGGTCCGCGCCTGGCCGAACGCCTCGACCCGGTCGCGGCCAAGCTGCTGCGCGCCACGCTGGCCGAGATCCCATGCCTGCAGGCGGCCCTCGCCACGCTGCCGCAGGCCAACCTGCACGGCGATCTGTTTCACGACAATGTGCTGTTTGACGGCAGCCGACTGAGCGGGGTGATCGACTTCTATAACGCCTGCAGCGGCAGCCAGTTGTATGACCTGGCGATTACCGTGAACGACTGGTGCAGCCAACCCGACGGGCAACTCGACGCGAGCCGCCAACAGGCCCTGCTCGGCGCCTATAGCGAACTGCGCCCGTGGTGCGCCGCCGAGTTCGCACAGTGGCCGCGCATGCTGCGCATCGCCTGCCTGCGCTTCTGGCTGTCGCGACTGCTCGCGGTGGATGGCCAGCCCGGGCTCAGCGGCCAACCGAAAGATCCCTGGCAATACCAGCAGATGCTGGCCTGCCGCTGGCAGGGCTAACCACTGCTGATCGCGCCCCGCCGCCGCTTACAACGTATGCCAAGGGGCGTATTAGGCAGAGCGATGTCCATCGCCACATAGGCGGTGGCTAATGCCCCGTTTACCAACACTGCTCGGCCTGCCCGACAGCGACAGACCACGACCTGCCACTTGCAGCCCAAGTGGTTACGTTGGAAGCTGCGGCCATGGATATCAAACAGCTTAAGTTTCTCCTTGCTCTCGACGAGACCCGCCACTTCGGCCAAGCCGCTGCGCGCTGCCACATCAGCCAGCCAACACTGTCGATGCGCCTGCGCAATCTGGAAGAGGAACTGGGGCTGACCCTGGTGCGGCGTGGACAGCGCTTCGAAGGTTTTACCAGTGAGGGCGAACGCATCCTCGCCTGGGCGCGTAGCCTCCTGGCCGCCCATGACGGCCTGTATGCCGAGGCCTCGGCCTGTCGCGGCCAACTGGTCGGCTGCCTGCGCTTGGGCCTGGTGCCGCTGGGCGGCTTCGACCCGATGCGCCTGCTCGGCCTGTTCACCCGCCAGCATCCCAATCTGCGCTTTGAGCTGTTTGCCCTGAGCAGCGAACAGATCCTCGACGGCCTGGCACGCAATCAACTGGACCTCGGCCTGAGCTACCTCGACCGTCTCGATGCCGCCCAGTTCGACAGCCTGGCGCTGGCCGATACACGCATGGGCCTGCTGTATGACCAGCGCCACTTCAGTTTCACCCAGCCCCATCTAGGCTGGGAGACCCTGCCCTCCTTACCGCTGGGCCTGCTGTCCAGCGGCATGCATTTTCGCCAGTCGATCGATCACGGCTTTCGCAGCCGCGGCCTGAGTCCGCAGCCGTTGTTGCAATGCGATGCCGTGCACACACTGCTGCAAGCGGTGAGCGCGGGCCTGTGCTGCACCATTATGCCGCTCAACAGCGGCCTAGACGACGGCAGCCCGGATCTGCGCCTGCTGCCCATCGACGACGCCCACACCCTTGCCCCGCTGGGGCTGATTTTGCGCCGCAGCGCACCTCGCTCAGCACTGGCTGAAGCCTGTTTTGCCGAGGCGCAGCGCGCCTTTAGCAAACCGATAGACGTGATCGATCAAGGCATCAGCAACAACGATTAGACGGCCCCCACGGCGCAGCCTAGGCTGCCTGGGTCAATTCGTCGCAGGTGTCCGCCATGCCGTGCCCTCTCGCCATCACCGCGCCCGACGCAAGAGTTCCCCAGGCCTATGCCTACAGCCAGGCGGGAGACGGTCAGGCCACAGCCGTTCTGGCCGACGAATGCGCTTTGGCGCTCAGCTACAACGGCATCAGCCAGGCGGTGATGATGGTCTCGCCCAGCGACCTAGAAGACTTTGCCGTCGGTTTCAGCCTGGGCAGCGGCCTGCTCGACACCATCGATGCCATCTATGACATCCACCTGAGCGGCACCGGCAGCGCTCGCCTGGCCGAACTGGACATCAGTGCCCGCGCCTTCTGGGCCCTCAAACAGCAACGCCGGCATCTGGCCGGCAACAGCAGCTGCGGGCTGTGCGGGGTTGAATCATTGCAACAGGCCCTGCCGCCACTGCCCAACCTGCCACCCAGCCCGCTGCCGCCGGCCGCCCACCTACATGGGCTGCGCGCGCGCATCAGCCAGGCCCAGGCCCTGGCCCGGCCCAGCGGCGCCCTGCATGCGGCGCTGTTCGTCGACGCCAGCGGTGCACTTGCCCTGTGCCGCGAGGACATCGGCCGCCACAACGCCCTCGACAAACTGCTCGGCGCCCTGCACCGCCAAGGCATCGCGCGCCAGGGTG
>NKIE01000224.1 GCA_002256055.1 Pseudomonas sp. PGPPP3
AATAACAGCAGGCTGGTGGCGCTGCGAGTAAGTGACTTCATCGAATTATTTGACCTGTCAGACGGCCCGCGTGGCCTTAGCGTCGGCGGGTGAGGAGGTGCTAGGATACGCATCCGTTTTACTGGCGACCACGGCCAGTACTGCGACAAGCTGGTTTTGTCCGCGTAGCGCCCGTTTTTCCGGCGTTGGCGTGGTTGAACTGAGCTGTCGAGTAGCCGTGCTGCGCTTCCTTGAGATACCCGTGCCTCATGTTTGGTTCCGACGACGACAAGAAGACTCCGGGCGACGCCGGCGAAAAGAAAAGCCTGTTCGGCTGGATGCGTAAAAAGCCCCAGGGCGAAACCCCTGAAGCCCAAGCGCCTACTACCCCTAGCGCCGTGCCGCTGCCGGTCTCGCCGACTGTTGAGGGTGCAAGCCAGCTTGCGATGCCGGTCGAGAGTGCTGCTGAGGCGGTCGCACCTATCGCTCCCGCTGAGCCAGTGGTCGGTGCTGCGCCGGCCGCGGTGACGCCGGCGGCGGTTGAGCCAGCGGCCAAACCCGGCTTTTTTGCCCGTTTCAAAGCCGCTCCCGCTGTAGCGGAAACGCCCGTATTAGCAACGCCTGCGCCGATCAGCGTGGCGCCAGCCGAGCCGGCTCCGTTGTCTGTCGTACCTGAGGTGGTGGCGGTCGAAGCCGCTGTCGCTGCGCAGGCTCCTGTAGTCGCCGAGCCTGTGCTCGAGACCCCGGCGGTGCTGCCTGAATTACCTGTGGCGCTGGCGGTTGTAACGCCTGCCGCAGCTGCGGAGCCGGTTGTTGTGCCTGCTACTGCGGAAGCGGCGGTAGTCGAGGCTGCCGCTGTCAGCCCGGCGCCGGTCGAGGCGCCCGCCAGCGATTTGCCGGCTGTTACCAGCCCAACCGCGGATGCGCCCGCTGAGTCCCCGGCTAAGCCTGGTTTCTTCGCCCGTCTGTTGCCTGGCGCGGCACCTGCTGCCACCGAGAGCGCACCTGCTGCTGCAGCGGCCGTAGTTGTCGTGCCTGTGGCAGAAGCCGCCGCAGCGGTTGTCAGTGCGGAAGAGCAAAAAGCCAGCTTCTTTGCTCGCCTCAAACAGGGCCTGTCGAAGACCAGCGCCAGTCTCGGCGAGGGCATGGCCAGTCTGTTTCTCGGCAAAAAGGCCATCGACGACGATCTGCTGGACGAGATTGAAACCCGTCTGCTGACCGCCGACGTTGGCGTTGAAGCCACCACCGCCATCGTGCAAAGCCTGACCAAGCGCGTGGCGCGTAAAGAGCTGGCCGACAGCGGCGCACTGTACAAGGCGCTGCAGGAAGAGCTGGCGGCGCTGCTGCGTCCGGTGGAAAAGCCGCTGCAGATCAGCGCGGCCAACAAGCCGTTCGTGATTCTGGTGGTCGGCGTCAACGGCGCTGGCAAGACCACCACCATCGGCAAGCTGGCCAAGAAGCTGCAGTTGGAAGGCAAGAAAGTCATGCTGGCCGCCGGCGACACCTTCCGCGCCGCCGCCGTCGAGCAGTTGCAAGTGTGGGGCGAGCGCAACCAGATTGCGGTCATCGCTCAGCACACCGGTGCCGACTCGGCATCGGTGATCTTCGATGCGGTGCAGGCTGCCACTGCGCGCGGCATGGATGTGCTGATCGCCGATACCGCCGGGCGTCTGCACACCAAAGACAACCTGATGGAAGAGTTGAAGAAGGTCCGTCGGGTGATCGGCAAGCTGGACGACACGGCGCCCCACGAAGTGCTGCTGGTGCTGGACGCCGGCACCGGGCAGAACGCCATCAACCAGGCCAAGCAGTTCAATCAGACGGTCAACCTCACCGGTCTGGCGCTGACCAAGCTGGACGGCACCGCCAAGGGCGGGGTGATCTTCGCCCTGGCCAAGCAGTTTGCCTTGCCGATCCGTTATATCGGTGTGGGCGAAGGCATTGATGATTTGCGCACCTTCGAGGCGGAGCCGTTTGTGCGCGCCCTGTTCGATGGTCAGGAGCGTGCATGATTCGGTTTGAGCAGGTCGGCAAGCGTTACCCCAACGGCCACGTCGGCCTGCACGAGCTGAGTTTTCGCGTGCGCCGTGGCGAATTCCTGTTCGTTACCGGCCACTCCGGCGCGGGCAAAAGTACTCTGCTGCGCCTGCTGCTGGCGATGGAACGGCCCACCAGCGGCAAGCTGCTGCTGGCCGGGCAGGACCTGTCGACCATCACCAATGCGCAGATTCCGTTCCTGCGCCGGCAGATCGGCGTGGTGTTCCAGAACCACCAGTTGCTGTTTGATCGCACCGTGTTCAACAACGTCGCCCTGCCGTTGCAGATTCTTGGTCTGTCCAAAGCGGATATCGCCAAGCGGGTGATGTCGGCCCTGGAGCGCGTCAGCCTGTCGGACAAGGCCGAGCAATACCCTGGCGACCTCTCCACCGGCCAGCAACAGCGCGTCGGTATTGCCCGCGCGGTGGTGCATCAGCCGGCGTTGCTGCTGGCGGACGAACCCACCGGTAACCTCGACCCGCGCCTGGCCGCGGAAATCATGGGCGTGTTTGAAGACATCAACCGCCTGGGGACCAGCGTGCTGATCGCCAGTCACGACCTGGCGCTGATTGCGCGCATGCGCCACCGCATGTTGACCCTGCAGCGCGGCCGCTTGATTGGTGACGGGGAGGCCAGCTGATGAGTGCCACACGTAATTCGCAACCGGCCGAACGGGTCGGCGGCAGCCCGAACAAGCCGGAAAAGCCGGTCAGTGACGGCCCCAGTTTCCAGCAGTTGCTGCATGCCTGGGCCGAAAGCCACCGCACCAGTCTGATCGACAGCTTGCGCCGCCTGCTCAAACAGCCGATTGGCAGCTTCTTTACCTGTTTGGTGATGGCCATTGCCCTGAGCCTGCCGATGGGCTTGTCGTTGCTGCTGAGCAATGTCGAGCGACTCGGCGGCTCCTGGCAGCGCGCCGCGCAGATTTCTCTGTTTCTCAAGCTGGAGGCCAGCCCGGCCGAGGCCCAGCGCCTGCGCGACGAGATCGCCGCGATGGACGACGTGGCCGCCGCCGACTGGATCAGCCGCGAGCAGGCCCTGGAAGAGTTTCAGCAGTTGTCGGGCCTCGGCGAGGCACTCAAGGAGTTGCCGGATAACCCGCTGCCGAGCGTGATTCTGGTCACCCCGGAAGTGGTCGACAAAGCTAATCTGGAGGCCCTGCGCTTGCGCTTGGCCGAGCAGCCGAATGTCGAGCAGGCGCAGCTGGACTTGGTCTGGGTTGAGCGTTTGAGCGCCATTCTCAAGCTCGGTGAACGTTTCGTCTTTGGCCTGACCTTGTTGCTGGTGTCGGCGCTGTTGCTGGTGATCGGCAATACCATTCGTCTGCATATCGAAAACCGCCGCATCGAAATCGAGGTCATCAAGCTGGTAGGTGGTACCGACAGCTATGTGCGCCGGCCATTCCTCTATATGGGCGCGCTGTATGGCGTGGGTGCCGGCTTGCTGGCCTGGCTGGTGCTGGCCTTCGGTCTGGATTGGCTGAATGACGCCGTGGTGCGTCTAGCCGGCCTGTATGGCAGCGACTTCGCCCTGGGTGGGGTGCCGCCGGGCGATGGTCTGTCGCTGCTGTTGGGGGCGGTGTTGCTGGGCTATATTGGAGCCTGGCTGGCCGTCGCCCGCCACCTGCGCGAGCTTGCGCCAACATAGTAAGTGTTTGTTTTTAAAGGGTTTGTGTAAGTGTAAGGGAACTTTTCCTGCGGTTCCCTGACTAAATCGACAATGTTAGACTGCAGCCCGTTTCGTGAGTCGGAGGATTCGCATGACCACTTCTTTGCAACCTGTTTATGCCTTAGTCCCGGGTGCCAACCTGGAAGCCTATGTGCATGCGGTAAACAGCATTCCGCTGTTGAGCCCTGAGCAGGAGCGTGAATTGGGCGAGAGCCTGTTCTATCAGCAAGACCTGGAAGCGGCCCGCCAGATGGTGTTGGCCCACCTGCGTTTTGTCGTGCATATCGCCCGCAGCTACTCCGGTTATGGCTTGCCCCAGGCCGACCTGATCCAGGAAGGCAACGTCGGTCTGATGAAGGCCGTCAAGCGCTTCAACCCGGAGATGGGCGTGCGCCTGGTGTCCTTTGCCGTGCACTGGATCAAGGCGGAAATTCACGAGTTCATCCTGCGCAACTGGCGCATCGTCAAGGTCGCTACCACCAAGGCGCAGCGTAAGCTGTTCTTCAACCTGCGCAGCCAGAAGAAACGTCTGGCCTGGCTGAGCAACGATGAAGTACACGCTGTGGCCGAAAGCCTGGGCGTTGAGCCGCGTGAAGTACGCGAGATGGAAAGCCGTCTGACAGGCCACGACATGGCCTTCGACCCGGCGGCCGATGACGATGACGACAAGGCGTTTCAGTCGCCTGCCCACTACCTGCAGGATCATCGTTACGACCCTGCCGTGCAGCTGGAAGCCTCGGACTGGAGCGACAGCTCTACCGCCCATCTGCACGAGGCGCTGGAAGGCCTTGATGAGCGTAGCCGCGACATCCTGCAGCAACGCTGGCTGGCGGAAGAAAAGGCCACGCTGCATGAGCTGGCGGCCAAGTACAACGTCTCCGCCGAGCGCATTCGTCAGCTGGAGAAAAGCGCCATGAACAAGCTCAAGGGCTCGATCCAGGCGTAAGCGCAGCACCCCCGAAAAGCCGCACACTGTGCGGCTTTTTTCTGTCCGTTGATTTTTTGGGAGAGGTTCATGTCGATGCCACCACTGCGCGTTCAGCACTGGCTGTTGTTTGCCCTGCTGGCCGGGTTGTTTTTTGCCTGGGGTGCCTGGCTGATGCGTGGGCCGCAAGCGCCAACGCCGCTGCCATGGTTGGCCGACTGGCAGGCTCGTGTGTTGCAACCGCTGGCGGAAGAGCGTCTGTCCCTTGCGGCTCTGAGCGCTCAGGTCGAGGGCGAGCTGTGGTTGCAGCCGCAACCTGTCGAGCAAGGAGCGCGCCTGCTCTATCGCGGGCCGGTGAGCGGGGAAGAGGGACTCTGGCAGGTGCAGGCCGAGGTACAGCTGAGCAGCGCCGAGCGTGCCAGTCTGGTTAAGGCTGTGGGGCTGGCGCGCGAGGAGCAACCGCTGAGTGCGCAGATGGTCGGCCAGCTAGCCTGGGTCTACCCACAGTGGGGGCTGACGGTGCGGGTGCAGGATGACGTGGTGTTGACCCTGCACGCGGTACCCAAGCGCGCCATGCAGCGCTGAGTCGGTCTGTTTAGGGTTTGTCCGTCCAGCCCAGTGACCAGTGTGGTTGCAGCTGGTTTAGGTAGTGGCTGCCGCCCAGTTGCCACATCTGCTGGCGAATCCAGTTAGCCCGCCGGGCCACATAGGTGCTCGGCTTGGCCGGGTTCCAGGCACGCGGGTTGGGCAGCACCGCCGCCAGCAAGGCCGCCTGCTGTTTCGACAGGTA
>NKIE01000225.1 GCA_002256055.1 Pseudomonas sp. PGPPP3
GGTGGCGGTGTACCAGGGCAACCCCAGCGTGCACAACTATGGGCTGATGACCCACAGCAACTACTTCCTTGGTTTGCTGAAAACCCGCAACCGTTTTTCCGCCACCTCGGTGGACCAGTTGCCTCACCACCTGACCAGCCACCTGATGTACGGCCACGGCTTACTGATCCCGATCCCGGACATTGATCACACCGATTTCATGCTGATTCTGGGCGGCAATCCGCTGGCCTCCAACGGCAGCATCATGACCGTGCCAGACGTGGAAAAACGCCTCAAGGCCATCCAGAAACGCGGTGGCAAGCTGGTGGTGGTCGATCCGCGGCGCAGCGAAACGGCGGCGATTGCCGATCAGCACGTGTTTGTTCGCCCTGGCGAAGATGCTGCGCTGCTCTGCGGGTTGCTCAATACCCTCTTTGATGAGGATCTGACCCGCGCCAGCCATTTGCCGATCAGTGATCTGGACGCCGTACGCAGTGCCATCGCCGGCTTTACCGCCGAGGCCATGAGCGCTCGCTGTGGCGTGCCGGCGGCGACCATTCGCCAGCTGGCGCGGGACTTTGCCGGTGCCGATAAGGCGGTGTGCTACGGCCGCATGGGGGTTTCCACCCAGGCCTTCGGCACCTTGTGCCAGTGGCTGGTGCAGCTGATCAATCTGGTCAGCGGCAACCTTGATCGGGTGGGTGGCGTGCTCTGCACCGAGCCTGCGGTCGATATCGTCGCAGCCACCTCCGGCGGCCATTTCAACCGCTGGCAAAGTCGTGTCTCCGGTCTGCCGGAATACAGCGGCGAGCTGCCGGTGGCGGCCTTGGCGGAAGAAATGCTCACCCCAGGCGAGGGGCAGATTCGCGCCCTGGTCACCGTGGCCGGCAACCCGGTGCTGTCGACACCCAATGGCCGGCAGTTGGAGCAGGGGTTGGATGGCCTGGAGTTTATGCTCAGCCTGGATTTCTACATCAACGAGACCAGTCGCTTCGCCGACTTGATTCTGCCGCCCACCGGGCCGCTGGAGCACGATCACTACGACACTACCTTCAATGCTTTCGCGGTGCGCAACGTCACCCGCTTCAACGAGGCGGTGTTGGCCAAACCCGAGGGCACGCTGCACGACTGGGAGATTTTTGTCGGTCTGGCCAAGGCCTTTGCCGCGCACACCGGCGCTGAGCTGAAGCCAACCATGGCCCCGGAACAGATGATCGACATGGGCCTGCGCTTTGGCCCCTATGGCGACAAGTCTGCGCACAAGCTGTCCCTGGCCGCCCTGCGTGAGCAGCCCCACGGGCTGGACCTGGGGCCGCTCAAGGCCAACTTGGCGGCACGCCTGAAGACCGCCAGCAAAACCATCGAAGCGGCCCCGGCCTTGTTGTTGGCCGACCTGCAGCGTTTGGCCGATGCGCCGGTGGGCAACCCCGAGCAGCTGTTGCTGATTGGTCGTCGCCATGTGCGCAGCAACAATTCCTGGATGCACAACTACCACCGCCTGGTGAAGGGCAAGCCGCGTCATCAACTGCTGATGCATCCTGACGACCTGACCGCCCGTGGCCTGGCCGATGGTCAGCGGGTGTGCGTGCGCTCGCGCGTCGGCACTATTGAGGTGGAGGTGGCGAGCAGCAGCGATATGATGCGCGGCGTTGTCAGCCTGCCTCACGGTTGGGGTCATGGCCGCCAGGGTGTGCAACTGGCCATCGCCCATGCCCAGCCTGGCGCCAGTGCCAATGATCTGACCGATGAGCGCCAACTCGACGCGCTGTCCGGTAATGCGGCGCTCAATGGTGTGCCGGTTGAAGTCCTTTCCGCTTAAGTGTTCCTGGAGTAGTTGTTGCCAATGCGTGTTTCCAATCTGCAAAAAGCCCTCGTCCTGTCGGCGCTCTTGTTACCGGCAGTGTTGCCCGGTGTGTTGACCGCTGCCGAGGCGCCGTCGGGTGCGTTGGCAATTGATGCACAGAGCTTTCGTTGCATTCGCGAGATGACGCCAGTTCGGCACTTTTACGTCGATAACGTCCTCGGAAATGTGTCCGGCACTCTGGCGGCAGCCAATGCGCCAGGCGGGGCGATCTATCCGCCAGGGTCGGTGATTCAACTGGTGCCCACCGAAGCGATGGTCAAGCGCGAGGCCGGATTCAGCCCGGCTACGGGGGATTGGGAGTTCTTTGAGCTTGACGTGGCTGGCAAGAAAACCGCCATCCGCGCCCGTGGCTTTGCCGAGGTTAATAACCGTTTTGGCGGCAATTGCTTTGCCTGCCATGCACCGGCGCGTCAGCCTTGGGATTTTGTGTGTGAAGACAGCCATGGCTGTGAGGCCATTCCTGTAAGCCGGCAAATGACCGGCGCCCTACAGCGCACCGACCCCCGCTGCGGCGAGTCTGAGTTGCAAAGTGGCGACCGCTGGGCGTTGTTCAAGTTGCAGACGCTGGTGTGGATAGGCACAACTAAGGCTGCTCTTGGGCGGTTTTTTTAAGGTTTTTTTGCCCGCCCAATGACCGAGAAATATGCTCGGGTTTGGGTTAGAATCGCCGCCATCGTGCCCGGTGAGAGTCCGGGAAAGCTCAAGCGAGGTGCTCCATGGATATCATCGAAACGATCAAAGACCAGATCAGCAAGAACACCGTTCTGCTGTACATGAAGGGTTCGCCGAACGCGCCGCAGTGCGGTTTCTCGGCTAAGGCCGCGCAGGTAGTGATGGGCTGCGGCGAGAAGTTCGCCTTCGTCGACATCCTGCAAAACCCGGAAATCCGCGCCAACCTGCCGAAGTACGCTAACTGGCCGACTTTCCCACAACTGTGGGTAGCCGGTGAACTGGTTGGCGGCAGCGACATCATGGTTGAGCTGTATGAAAGCGGCGAACTGCAAACCATGATCAAGGACGCGACCAGCAAGGCCAACGCCTGAGTCGTCGTACCTGCAATAGAAAACCCGCCGAGTGCGGGTTTTTTATTGCGCGGCTAAGACCTTATTCGTCGATCTGCGATTGCAGGTAGTTCGGCAGGCCGACCTTGTCGATCAGGCCCAACTGGGTTTCCAGCCAGTCGATATGGTCTTCTTCCGAGCAGAGGATTTCGCGCAGCAAATCCCGCGAGGCGTAGTCGGCGATGCTCTCGCAATAGGCGATCGCTTCTTTCAGATCGGCGTGGGCCTTGTGCTCGATCTTCAGGTCGCAGGCGAGCATTTCCGCAGTGTTTTCGCCGATATGCAGTTTGCCCAGGTCTTGTACGTTGGGCAGGCCTTCGAGAAACAGAATGCGTTTGATCAGTTTGTCGGCGTGCTTCATCTCGTCGATCGACTCGTGATATTCGTGCTCGCCGAGCTTCTTCAGACCCCAGTCTTCATACATCCGTGCATGCAAAAAGTACTGGTTGATCGCGACCAGTTCATTGCCGAGGATCTTGTTCAGGTGCTGGATGACTTTCTTGTCGCCTTTCATAAGCCGCCTCGTTTGTGTGGGGTGTTGAGAGATCATCGAGTCTGGCTTCAAGGCCTATGGCTGTCAAACTCAAGTCCTTGATGCAAAAGGATATTGTTTGCGCCTCTGGACGCATTGCTACTGTGTTTCAGCGCCAAGTTATTGATTTGCAGGCACAAAAAAACCGGACAAGGTCCGGTTTCGTTTGGCTGCGAGGTTGCCTGCTGGTCAGGCCGGGCTAAACAGTTGCGCGGCTTGGCTGGCTTGTGCGCTTTGCAGGTCACTCAATGTTTCGCGCACCACCTGCTTAGCCAGGCATGCGCACTTGCCGCACTGGCTACCGACGCCGAGACTTTCGCGTACGTCGCGGTAGCTGCAGCAACCTTCGTAAATGGCGTCGCGGATGTGGCCGTCGGTGACACCTTGGCAGAGGCATACATACATGGGCTTGGCTTCGCTGCAGGTTGTGGAAAGCAGGATTGGATCGTAATAGTAATGATAATGATTGTCAAATGATGTGAGTTTCGTTTCTCTTGCCTCTTGTAAAATAATGATTAATTACAATCGGTTAGCTGGTTTTTGTCGGGACTAAAAAGCAATGGGCGAGGGTGAAAAGCGCGGTGTATGATTGTTCGTCTTGTGGTGCAGGCGCTTGCTGTAGGCGTGTCTGGACAGGGCCACATGCCCCCATTTTTCAAGGAGATATAAATGAGCGTACTCGTCGGTAAACAAGCCCCTGATTTCACCGTTGCAGCTGTGCTGGGTAATGGCGAAATCGTTGAAGACTTCAACCTGGCGTCGGCGATCAAGGGCAAATACGGCTTGGTGTTCTTCTACCCGCTGGACTTCACCTTTGTCTGCCCGTCCGAGCTGATCGCGTTGGATCACCGCATTCCTGACTTCCAGGCGCGCAACGTGGAAGTCATCGGCGTGTCGATCGACTCGCACTTCACCCACAACGCCTGGCGTAACACCCCGATCAATGCCGGCGGCATCGGTCAGGTCAAATACACCCTGGCGGCCGACATTACCCACGAAATCTGCAAGGCTTACGACGTTGAAGCTGCAGGTGGCGTGGCGTACCGCGGCGCGTTCCTGATCGACCTGAATGGTGTGGTACGGGCGCAGATCGTTAACGACCTGCCGCTGGGCCGTAGCATGGACGAACTGCTGCGTCTGGTGGATGCCCTGCAGTTCACCGAAGAGCACGGTGAAGTTTGCCCGGCCAACTGGAAGAAGGGCGACAAAGGCATGACTGCTTCGCCGGAAGGTGTTGCGGCTTACCTGAGCGAGAACGCCAGCAGCCTGTAAGGCTGAAGTGCCTTGGGCCTGGCGCGCTGCCATGGCCTGAGCACGGTAGAACAAACGCCAACGCCCCAGTGATGGGGCGTTGGCGTTTTTGTTTTTAGGGCCGGCGTTTTGTGCAATTGGCGGCGGCAGAAACGACAATCCCCGCACGTGGCGGGGATTGTTTTGGCGGTCCATGCAGACCGCGGGTACTGCTAACGGCTTACTTGATTTCGACGGCCAGGCTGTCGTGAATCTTCTTCTGCCAAATGGCCGGGCCGGTGATGTGTACCGACTCGCCCTTGGTGTCGACGGCCACGGTCACTGGCATGTCCTTCACGTCGAACTCGTAGATGGCTTCCATACCCAGTTCGGCAAAGGCCACCACGCGCGACTTTTTGATTGCTTGGGCAACCAAGTAAGCAGCGCCGCCAACAGCCATCAGGTACACGGCTTTGTTGTCCTTGATCGCATCGATGGCAATCGGGCCGCGTTCGGACTTGCCGATCATGCCGAGCAGGCCTGTGCTTTCCAGGATCTGCCGGGTGAACTTGTCCATCCGCGTAGCGGTGGTCGGGCCGGCTGGGCCAACCACTTCGTCACGCACCGGATCGACCGGGCCAACGTAGTAGATAAAGCGACCCTTGAGGTCGAACGGCAGGGTTTCGCCCTTGTTCAGCATGTCGACCATGCGCTTGTGCGCTG
>NKIE01000226.1 GCA_002256055.1 Pseudomonas sp. PGPPP3
GGTCACGCCATGGAGCTGATCCAGCTGGGCAAGCAGGACATCGTGTTTGCAGGCGGCGGTGAAGAAGAACATTGGAGCCAGAGCTTCCTGTTCGACGCCATGGGCGCCCTCTCCAGCAAATACAACGACACCCCACAAACCGCCTCACGTGCTTACGACGAAAGCCGTGATGGTTTCGTCATCGCCGGTGGCGGCGGCATGGTGGTGGTTGAAGAGCTGGAACACGCCCTCAAGCGTGGCGCGAAGATCTATGCCGAGATCATCGGTTACGGTGCCACCTCGGACGGCTACGACATGGTTGCCCCGAGCGGCGAAGGTGCTGTGCGCTGCATGCAGCAGGCGCTGTCTACCGTTAACGAGCCAATCGACTACCTGAACACCCACGGCACCTCGACTCCGGTCGGCGACGTGGCGGAAAGCCGTGGCGTGCGTGAAGTGTTTGGTGACAAGGCGCCGCTGATCAGCTCGACCAAGAGCCTGTCGGGTCACTCCCTGGGCGCCGCCGGCGTGCATGAAGCGATCTATTGCATGCTGATGATGGAAGGCAACTTCCTCGCAGCCTCGGCCAATATCGAAACCCTCGACCCCGAGATTGCCGATTTGCCGATCCTGCGCGAAACCAAAGAGAACTTCAGCGCCAATGTGGTGATGAGCAACAGCTTTGGCTTTGGTGGCACCAACGCCACGCTGGTGTTGAAACGCTGGCAGAACTGATACGCCCCGCAACACGCCTCTTGCAGCTCGCCTGACCAAGAGGCTCAACGGGCAACAGCGGGGTAATGGCTGACAACTCAGCCATTACCCCGCCACCCGGCCCGGCATTATCCCCTCCAATAGCCCAGCGGACTGTCTACAGCCCCAACCAGCGGCACACCCCCGACTCCGTTTTTTATTCCCGCAAGCTCAAGCGCAGGCTTTATCATTCGCTCCACGCGTCCTGCCAAGTTGATTTTGCATGAAATTCGCCATCGCCCTGTTCGCTCCGCCCCACGCGCCGTCCTCACGTCGCGCCCTGCGCTTTGCTCAGGCCGTACTGGCCGGTGGCCATGAGATCAGCCGCCTGTTTTTCTATCAGGAAGGCGTGCACAGCGCCTCGCAGACAGTGGTCACACCGCAGGATGAACTGGACCTGAGCCGCGAATGGAGCGACTTCGTTCGTGAACAGCAACTCGATGGCGTGGTGTGCATTGCTGCCGCCCTGCGCCGTGGCGTGCTCAATCAAGAGGAAGCCGACCGCTACAGCCGCAGCGCCGCCAACCTGGGACAAGACTGGGAGCTTTCTGGCCTGGGCCAACTGCACGAAGCGGCACAGTTGAGTAACCGTTTGATCTGCTTCGGAGGCCATTGAGATGGCTAAATCCATGCTGCTGATCAGTCGTCAGGCACCCTGGAGCGGCCCCGGTGCCCGCGAGGCGCTGGATATCGCCCTGGCCGGCGGCGCTTTTGACCTGCCACTGGCCTTGCTGTTTCTCGATGATGGCGTACTGCAACTGTGCCCAACGCAAGAACCGGCCCGACTGCAACAGAAAGACCTGACCGCCAATCTGCAGGCCTTGCCGCTGTTTGGCGTTGAGGCTCTGTATGCCAGCAGCCGCAGCCTGCAGGAGCGCGGCGTGGACCCACTGACCCTGAATCTAGCGGTAGAACCTCTGGACGATCAGGCTATCTCAGCCCTGATTGGCCGTTACGACCTGGTGATGACGCTCTGATGACCACTTTGCACTTACTCGCCCACTCGCCCTTCACCGACAGTCGCCTGAGCAGTTGCCTGCGCCTGCTCGGCCACCACGACGGCCTGCTGCTCAGCGGCGATGCGGTGTATGCGCTGCAACCCGGCACCGCGCAGCGCCAAGCGCTGGAACTGATGCCGGAAAGTATCGCCCTGTTCGCCCTCGACGAAGACCTGCAGGCGCGCGCGCTCAGTGAGCTGCCCAGTCGGGTCAAACGCCTGGATTATCCGGCGTTTGTCGAACTAACCCTGAGCTACGCCAAGGTCAACAGCTGGCTATGAGTGCGCTGCAAGTAAACGGACAGAACATTGCCTTGGATAAAGAGGGCTTTCTGCTCGACCTCAACGACTGGTCACCCGCTGCCGCCGAAGCCCTGGCTGAACGCGAAGACCTGCACCTGAGTTCCGAGCACTGGGAGGTGCTGCAACTGCTGCGTACTTTTTACACCGAGTATCAGCTGTCACCCGCGACCCGCCCGCTGATCAAGTACGTCGCCCTGCACCTGGGCGCCGACAAGGGCAACAGCCTGCACCTTAATCGCCTGTTCAAGGGCACTCCCGCCAAGCTGGCGGCCAAGCTGGCTGGCCTGCCAAAACCGACGAATTGCCTATGAACCTGATCACTCCCGCTGAACACCCCTTTGCCCACTTCGTGCGCATCCTTGGTAAAGGCAAACGCGGCGCCCGCGATCTGACCCGCGAGGAGGCATACGAGGCCATGGGCCTGCTGCTCGACGACAAGGTCGAAGACACCCAGCTCGGCGCCTTCTTGATGCTGCTGCGGCACAAGGAAGAAAGCGCTGAAGAAATGGCCGGCTTCGCCGAAGCCGTGCGCGAACGCTTACAGGTGCCGCGCATCGCCGTTGACCTCGACTGGCCCAGCTACGCCGGCAAGAAGCGTCACCTGCCCTGGTACCTGCTAGCAGTCAAAGCCCTGGCCGCCAGTGGCGTGCGCATTCTCCTGCACGGCGGTGGCGCCCACACCGCCGGACGCATGTACAGCGAACAGCTGATTGCCCTGCTGGACATTCCCCTGTGCCGTGACTGGGAGAGTGTGGCCCAGGCGCTGGATCAACAGCACCTGGCGTTTATCCCACTGGGCGATTGGGCGCCACAGCTGCAGCGAATGATCGACCTGCGCAACATCCTTGGCCTGCGCTCGCCGATCCACTCACTAACGCGCATTCTCAACCCCCTACAAGCCCGCTGTGGCCTGCAGAGTATTTTCCATCCCGGCTATCAGGTGACCCACCGCGCTGCCAGCCAGCTGCTGGCGGACAATTCCATCGTGATCAAGGGCGAAGGCGGTGAGATCGAGATCAATCCCGATGCCGTCAGCCACCTGTATGGCACCTGCGGCGGCGTTGATTGGGACGAAGAATGGCCGGCGCTGTCAGCGCTGCGGCATGTCAAACCCGAGCAATTAGACCCGGAGCATTTGCTCGCGGTTTGGCTGGGCCAAGCCGAGGACGCCTATGGCCACCTGGCCGTGATTGCCACCATGGCCCTAGCCCTGCGCGGGCTGGGTGAAACCCGCGAAGCGGCCTTCGCCCACGCCGAACAGCTCTGGCAACAGCGCCTGGGCTAACGCTCGTCAGTCCTGGCAGTGCCAGGACTGATTTGGCGACTACTCGCGGCTTTGGGCGCCTTCGAACCAGGCGAGTTTTTCCCGCAGGGTCACCACCTCACCGACGATCACCAAGGTCGGCGCGTGCACCTGCTGCTGCGCCAATAACGCTGGCAGGGTGGCCAACGTGCCAGTGTAAACCCGCTGCTGCTGGGTGGTGCCCTGCTCGATCAGCGCCACCGGGGTTTCTGCTGAGCGACCGTGGGCGATCAACTGAATGCATATCTGCGGCAAACCCATGTAGAACACCAGCGTCTGCCCCGGCGCAACCAGATCACGCCACGGCAGGTCACAGCTGCCATCCTTCAAATGGCCGGTCACAAACCGCACCGATTGGGCGTAATCGCGATGGGTCAGAGGAATCCCAGCATAAGCGGCGCAACCACTGGCAGCGGTAATGCCCGGCACCACCTGAAAGGGAATACCCTCGGCTGCCAGCTCTTCGATTTCCTCGCCGCCACGGCCGAAGATAAACGGATCGCCGCCCTTCAGGCGCAGTACCCGCTTACCCTCTTTCGCCAGCGTCACCAGGCGCTGATTGATCTGCTCTTGAGGCAGCGCATGATCGGCGCGGCGCTTGCCGACATAGATACGCTCGGCATCGCGGCGGCACAGCTCGACGATGGCCGGCGCCACCAGACGGTCGTAGAGCACTACATCGGCCTGCTGCATCAGGCGCAAGGCGCGAAAGGTCAGCAGATCAGGATCACCAGGCCCGGCACCGACCAGATAAACCTCGCCCAACTGTCGCGGTGCGGCACCGGCGATTTTCTCTTCCAGCAGGCGTTCACCTTCGTGCAACTTGCCGGCAAATACACTCTCGGCGATCTGCCCCTGAAACACGTCCTCCCAGAACACCCGGCGCTGCTGCACATTGGGAAACAATGCTTTGACTCGCGCGCGGAAGCGCTTGGATAGCCCCGCCAGTTGGCCGTAGGTAGCCGGAATCCAGGTCTCAATCTTGGCCCGAATCAAGCGCGCCAGCACCGGTGCATCACCGCCACTGGTGATGGCGACGATCAACGGCGAGCGATCGACAATGGCGGGGAAAATCACGCTGCACAGCTTGGGCGCATCCACCACATTAACCGGCACCCCCAGCGCCTGGGCCTGCACCGATATTTGCGCATTCAGCGGTTCATCATCGGTGGCGGCAATAACCAGACAGATGTCTTGCAGATCGTCGACCTGATAGCCGCGCAACTGCACAGAACCCTGACTGTGCAGGGCCAGCTCATTCAGTTGCGGGTCAACCTCGTGAGCAACCACTTTCAACGCCGCCCCGGCATCGGCCAACAAGCGGCCCTTGCGCAGCGCCACCTCGCCACCACCGACCAGCAACACGTTGCGGCCCTTGAGGTTGTGAAACAGAGGAAGGAAATCCATGGGCCAGTCTCGTGATCGGTTAAAACAAAACGGGGCGGCTCTGGCCACCCCATATTCTGCAGCTTTAAACCAGAACCTGTTCAGGATCTCGCGAGCTAGAGTCAGGCAAGGCAAAAATGGCCGAGGGAGCGGAGTTTACGAGTTGTAAATGAGCATCCCGAGGCCGTTTTTAACGCAGGCTGGCCGACGCGCAGCAGATCATGGGCTGGTTCTTAGCCGATGACTTCAATGCCGGCCATATAGGGCTTAAGCACTTCCGGTACACGGATCGAACCGTCGGCCTGCTGGTAGTTCTCCAGCACGGCCACCAGGGTGCGCCCCACGGCCAGACCCGAACCGTTGAGGGTGTGGACCAGCTCCGGCTTGCCGGTTTCTGGGTTGCGGTAGCGGGCCTGCATGCGGCGGGCCTGGAAGTCGCCACAGTTGGAGCAGGAGGAAATCTCACGGTACTTGTCCTGGCTCGGCACCCAGACTTCGAGGTCGTAGGTCTTCACTGCGCCGAAGCCCATATCACCGGTGCACAGCGCCAGCTTGCGGTAAGGCAGCTCGAGCAACTGCAGCACGCGCTCGGCGTTGGCGGGCAGGCTTTCCAAAGCTTCAAACGATTGGCTTGGCTCGACGATCTGCACCATCTCGACCTT
>NKIE01000227.1 GCA_002256055.1 Pseudomonas sp. PGPPP3
GAACTCTTCGATTTCGACGGTGATCTGGTACGGCAGCTCAGCACCCAGCTGACGCATGATCTTCTCGCGCACCAACTCGGCAGCCAGGAAGCGGCTGGAGCGGTCGGTGATCTGGTCTTCCGGGAAGAAGTGCTCGCTTTCCGGCAGGTTGTTCGCCACCTGCTGTTCCAGCGCCTCAAGGTTGTGCCCGTGCTGAGCCGAAATCGGCACGATGATGGCGTTTGGCAACTGCTGCTGCAGCCATTCCAGGTGGGGCATCAACTCGGATTTGTCTTCGATGCGGTCGGTCTTGTTGAGCGCCACGATGACCGGCCCTTGCACATACTGGATGCGCTCGAGAACCATCTGGTCTTCTTCGGTCCAGCGCGTGCGCTCGACCACGAAGATCACTACGTCGACGTCTTTCAACGCCGCCGAGGCGGTTTTGTTCATGTAACGGTTGAGGGCTTTCTCGCCGTTCTTGTGCAACCCCGGAGTGTCCACATACACCGCCTGCACACTGCCTTCGGTTTTGATCCCGAGCATGTTATGGCGGGTGGTCTGCGGCTTGCGCGAGGTGATGGCCAGCTTCTGGCCGAGAATATGGTTGAGCAACGTGGACTTGCCCACGTTGGGACGGCCGACGATGGCAACATAGCCACAGCGTGTTGCAGTTGTATCAGTCATGGCCGTTCTCCACCCCCAGGGCAATCAAGGCAGCCGCCGCGGCAACCTGTTCGGCAATACGGCGGCTAGCACCCTGACCCCGGGTTTTATCATTCAAAAGGGCAACCTGGCACTCCACCAGAAAACTCCGGCAGTGCGGTTCACCCTGGATGTCCACCACCTCGTACAGCGGCAGCTCGGACGCGCGCGACTGCAAAAATTCCTGCAGGCGGGTTTTCGGATCTTTATTGGTGTCGACCAGCGTCAGGCCTTCGATTTCATTGGTCAACCAGGCCAGTACCCGCTCGCGGGCCGCGTCCATGCCGGTGTCCAGATAGATGGCACCAATCAGGGCTTCGAGGGCATCGGCGAGAATCGATTCACGGCGAAAACCACCGCTTTTCAACTCGCCGGAACCCAGGCGCAAGTACTCGCCCAGGTCAAAACCACGGGCCAGAATGGCCAGGGTTTCACCCTTTACCAAACGCGCGCGCAGACGTGACAGCTGACCTTCGCGCGCCTGAGGAAAGCGCTGAAACAGCGCCTCGCCGGCAACGAAGTTGAGAATGGCATCGCCGAGAAACTCCAGGCGTTCATTGTTACGCCCGGCGAAACTGCGGTGAGTCAGGGCCAGAATCATCAGCTCCGGGTCCTGGAAGGTGTAACCGAGCTGACGCTGCAAACGGTCTAAAGATGCACTCACGGCATGCGCACGCGAAATTCTTGATCGAAGCGCGCCACTAGGTCGAGGTTCTCGATCAAGCCTTCACGCTTTTCATATTTCAGGTGCACGCGAAACTCGTTGTTCTCGATGGTCACCTTGAGGGCTTTTTCCATGTCCAAGTCGCGAATACTGTTAACCGACATGCCCTTGCTGACGTGGGAATAGAAGTCGCCCACAGTACGAATGTCCGCCGCTTTGTCGGTCTCTACCGAGGTGATGATCTTTTTCATCGACATATAGTCGAGGTAATGCGGCACCATCTTGAACACGGCACTGGCGAGGAAGGCCACCACGGCCAGCACCACCATCCAGCTCAGCATCGACATACCTTTCTGCGAACGCGTCAATGTCATGATCGATTTCACTCCAGATTATTGAATGCCCCTGAGGGCAGAAAAACTATAGATGGCCCACGCTACGCAAGCAGCGCAAGCCAACGCTTACTCAGTTAATAAGGCCGACGCGCGCGAGGCTCGGCACATTGCGTAATTTCGGATCAGCCCAACTCAGCCAAACGGCGAAGGCCTTGCCGACAATATTCTGGTCCGGAACCATACCCAGCAGTTCGCGTGGGATGTTCGGGTCATTCCAGAAACGGCTGTCGTTGGAGTTGTCGCGGTTGTCACCCATCATGAAGTAGTGGCCTTGCGGCACCTGCCACTCCTGGCCAGGCATCATGCGATAACGGTTCATTTCCTTGCGGATCTGGTGCTCAGCGGAACCCAGCTTCTCCTGATAGAGCATGGCGCTGCCGAGGCTACCCGGCTCTTCCGCAATGAACTGCTCCGCCACCGACTGACCATTGATGAACAGGCGTTTGTCCTGGCTGTAACGCACGCTGTCACCCGGCAAGCCTACTACGCGCTTGATGTAATTGACGTTGGGATCGCTTGGGTAGCGAAACACCATGACGTCACCGCGCTGCGGATTGCCCACTTCGATGACCTTGCGGTCCAGCACCGGCAAGCGGATGCCATAGGCAAACTTGTTGACCAGGATAAAGTCGCCGACTTCCAGGGTTGGTTTCATAGAACCGGACGGAATCTGAAACGGCTCGACCAGAAACGAACGTAGCACCAGCACGATGGCCAACACCGGAAAGAACGACTTGCCGTATTCAACCAGCAGCGGCTCCTTGTTCAGACGCTCCAGCACCGCCTGATCAGGCTCGCGGACCTGACCGGTGTAAGTGGCGATGGCCGTCTGCCGACGTGGAGCCAGCAACAACAGATCGAGCAAGGCCAGCACGCCGCAAACAGCAACGGCGATGACCAGCAACAACGGGAAATTTAACGACATAGTCTTCAGCTATCCAGTCTGAGCACTGCCAGGAAGGCTTCCTGTGGAATTTCCACGTTGCCGACCTGCTTCATGCGTTTTTTACCGGCCTTCTGCTTTTCCAGCAGTTTGCGTTTACGGCTGACGTCGCCGCCGTAGCACTTGGCCAACACGTTCTTCCTGAGCGCTTTTACTGTGGTGCGCGCAACAATCTGCCCACCGATGGCGGCCTGGATGGCCACATCGAACATCTGCCGCGGAATCAACTCTTTCATCTTCTCGGTCAACGCGCGACCTTTGTAGTGCGCGTTGTCACGGTGCACGATCAACGCCAAGGCATCGACCTTTTCACCGTTGATCAGCACATCCAACTTGACCAGATTGGCCGACTGGTAGCGATCGAAGTGGTAATCCAGCGAGGCATAGCCACGGCTGGTGGACTTCAGACGATCGAAGAAGTCCAGCACCACTTCGTTCATCGGCAAGTCATAAGTCACCTGCACCTGGGAGCCGAGGAACAGCATGTCGTGCTGAATGCCGCGCTTCTCGATGCACAGGGTGATGACATTGCCCAGGTGTTCCTGCGGCACGAGGATGTTGGCGCGCACGATCGGTTCGCGCATGTCCTCAATCGACGACAGATCCGGCAGCTTGGACGGGTTGTCGACGTAGATGGTCTCGCCGGTTTTCAGCAACAGTTCGAAGATTACCGTCGGCGCGGTGGTGATCAGGTCCAGGTCGTACTCGCGCTCCAGGCGCTCCTGGATGATCTCCATGTGCAGCATGCCGAGGAAGCCACAGCGGAAGCCAAAGCCCAAGGCGTCGGAGCTTTCCGGGGTGTACTGCAGGGACGAGTCGTTCAGCGTCAGCTTCTGCAAGGCTTCGCGGAAGTCTTCGAAATCGTCAGAGCTGACCGGGAACAGGCCGGCATACACCTGCGGCTGGATGCGTTTGAAGCCTGGCAGCACGTCAACATCGGGGGTAGAACTCAAGGTCAGGGTATCGCCCACTGGCGCACCATGAATGTCCTTGATGCCTGCAATGATAAAGCCCACTTCACCAGCTTTCAGGTCGACGGTCGCGGTGTGTTTGGGGTTGAACACACCCACGCTGTCCACCAGGTGGATCTTGCCGGTGGATTTCACCAGCACCTTGTCGCCCTTCTTGATCCGCCCTTGGCGCACACGCACCAGGGAGACAACCCCCAAGTAGTTGTCGAACCAGGAGTCGATGATCAGCGCTTGCAGCGGCGCTTCGATGTCGCCGGTCGGCGCCGGAATGGTCTGCACCAGGCGCTCGAGCACGTCGTCGACACCCAGGCCGGTCTTGGCGCTGCAGGTCACGGCGTCGGTGGCATCGATACCAATGATCTTCTCGATCTCTTCCTTGACCCGGTCCGGATCGGCCTGGGGCAGGTCGATCTTGTTCAACACCGGCATCACTTCGAGCCCTTGCTCAATGGCGGTGTAGCAGTTGGCTACCGACTGCGCCTCGACGCCCTGGCCGGCATCCACCACCAACAGCGCGCCTTCGCAAGCGGCCAGGGAGCGGCTGACTTCATAGGTGAAGTCGACGTGGCCTGGGGTATCAATGAAGTTCAGCTGATAGGTAATGCCGTCTTTGGCCTTATAGTACAAGGTGACACTGTGGGCCTTGATGGTAATGCCGCGCTCGCGCTCGAGGTCCATGGAGTCCAGGACCTGGGCTTCCATTTCGCGCTCGGCCAGGCCACCACACATCTGGATAAAGCGGTCAGCCAGGGTCGACTTGCCGTGGTCAATGTGGGCGATGATGGAGAAATTGCGGATATGACTCAGGTCACTCACGGATCAGCACTCAAAAAGGCCGCAGGCAGACTGCCCGCCGAAAATAGCCGCGAAGTGTACCCGAAAGGCAACCTGAGCGTCACGCCTAGGGCGCTGGCCGGCAAAACGAAAAAGGGCGGTAAAAACCGCCCTCTCCATCTGCCCTGCGAGTTACTCCGCCAGTTTGAAGGTAATAAAGCTGGCCCGTCCGCCGCGCAGCACGCGCATCGAGACCGAACGATCCTTGGGCAGGGCCTTGGCGATGGCCGCAAAGGTCTTGCTGGTGTCGATGGCCTGATTATTCAGATGGGTGATCACATCGCCGGGACGCACGCCCATCAGCGCCGCCGGGCCATCCTGCACGTCTTTGACCAGCACACCGATGGTCACATCCAGGGTTTTCTTCTGCTCAGCAGTTAACTCGACCACAGCCACACCCAAACGGTTGCTGCTTACACCCTCACCCGGCGCCGAACTGGCCACCAGTTCTTCGTCATCATCCGGCAGGGCACCAACAGTCATGACCAACACCTTGCGCTCGCCTTCACGCACCACATCCAGCTCGGCCTTGTCGCCCGCTTTGAGGGCACCCACCAGATGAGGCAGGTCGGCAGACATCACGATTGGCTGACCGTTCAGGCTCAAAATCACATCACCAACCTGCAAACCACCCTTGGCTGCTGGGCCGTCCTGCAACACCTGGGCAACAAGCGCACCGGCCGGTTTATCCAGCCCAAACGACTCAGCCAGATCTTTGTTCACTTCCTGAATCACCACGCCCAACCAACCGCGACTGACCTTGCCGGACGATTTCAGCTGAGTGGCCACATCCATGGCAACATCAATGGGAATCGCGAACGACAGGCCCATAAACCCACCCGAACGGGTAAAAATCTGCGAGTTGATGCCAACGACTACGCC
>NKIE01000228.1 GCA_002256055.1 Pseudomonas sp. PGPPP3
ACAGCACCGCCAGTCCCATGCCCAGCGCCTGCAAACACAGACCCTGGCCAACCAGGCGGGCACCACCTGCAGCCGTATTGTTCATGGCCAGCATCGACAGCATCATCACCGTGGGGAGCACGTTGAACTGAATGGTAGCGATCCAGAAACCGCCCATCATCGAGTCCAGCAGCACCTGCCGACGCTCAACCCGTAACGGCGCATCGGCCCGCTGCGCCAGCCGTAATGCCAGCAACGGCCAGAGGTAACAATGAGCGATCAGTACGGCCCACAACCACAGCGGGGCGCCCTGCTCATGCAGCACCGCCGCTACGCAGAAAAACCCCACACCCAGGCCAATCGCACGCGGCAAAAAGCTGCGGCGAACCAATGCCAGACCGGCTTGTTTCGACAGCGGCGTACACTGCACACCTGGCTTCAACTGGCAATTACCCCTACAAAAATCGCGGACTCTAACTTAAACACCAATACGCCGATATAACGCTTTAGTACCCCCAAGTCAGGGCGCCAGCCGCCGCGCACGCGACAAACGAGAGGTCACGGCAGAGGGGCGGAAATCCGTTGCAGTTGCTGCCGATAAGGTTCGATCAGATAACGCGGCAGCCAGCGCTCATAGGCCGCCTGAAAAACCGCCGTCGAAGCTTTGCTTGGCACCTGCGCCGTAATATCGGCGAACACCCGATCAGTCACCGGGCTCTTGGTACAACTCAGGCGCCCCTCCAGCAACTGACTGTTGCCCTCGATGGGGTAAAACAACAACGCCCGATCACCCTGAGCGTAAAAGCCAACTTCGCTGGGGTAACTGAACACGTAGTCAATGCGCTTATGGCCGAGCATGTCGAAGAGGCTTTTGCTCGACTCGCCCTGGTAGATTTTCTTGATATTCACCGCCCCGCGCTGCAGCGGCGTGCGCAAAGCGTCGTCAATGCGTGGACCGTAGCTGCGGTCGCTGGCCACGCCCAAACTGATGGACGAATCCTCCAGCACCTGCGCCAAACGAAGCAAACCATCGGCATTCATATAAGGAGCAAAACGCGCCTGATCTTGCGCACGGATCACCACGCCGATCGGCAGTAAATACCCATAAGGTTCGCTGAAACGCAGGAACTGGCTACGTTCCGGGGTACGGAACGCACTGATCAGGCAGTAAGGACCACCACTCTGAGCGATATGCATGACCCGCGCCCAAGGCAGGATGACCTCATGAAAGTGGTGCTGCGGCAACGCGGTTTGCAAGAACCCATACAAGGCATTGATGTAACCCTGGTTCGCGAACTCACCCTGGCTCATGGCCATCGGCGGGTAATCGCTGCCCAGCCAGGTCACCTCATCTGCACGCACACCCGGCGCCAGCCCCACAAGACCTAGCAACAGCCACAACAGCCATTTCATCCCGCACTGCCCCCATAAAAATCATGGGTACAGTGTAGCGAACACAGCATGGCAACAGCCCGCCAAAACGGCCCCTAGAGACTAGGCTGCGCAAGAAACGTCGCAATCTTGGCCTGATAGGCCGCCGACTCGCGCTGACGTTCGATTTCCGCCCACAGACGCCGGGCCTTTTCCGGCTGGGCCTGACAAAAATCATTGGAGAGCATCAGGTAATAGGCCTTCGCCTCTAGCGGCAACTCGGCTTTTTCGATATCCAGCGCCAACGTCGGATGGTTCTGCAGGACGAAATCAGCGCGCAGGCTTTGCCGCGCAACCGCATCGCCCCGCCGCTCTTTGAGCATACGCAGCAACGCCAGCGGATCACGACTGGACTCGTCTACTGTAGCGCCGTGACTGCGCAAAAAATCGCTGATAGAAAATCCACTCAACGAGCCAATGGCGCTCGTCAACTGGCGAAACTCCTTACCGTTCCAGCCCACCGAACTGCCACGACGCCGATACAGGGCATAGACCGAAGTATGCAAGCGCTTGCTCTCATCCAGACGCCCGTCACTGTCAGTCGGATAGCGCCCCATGTTTAGACGCTCAGCCTTGAAACTAGAAGCAAACGCGCCGTCATAGCGCCCCCGTGCCAGCCCCGCTAGGCAACGATTCCAAGGCACGGCCACATAGCGTACCTGTAGCTGGTTGGCTGCAGCAACCAGACTTAGCAGCTCAAGATTTAGGCCCGTGTGATCCGTCATGACCCAAGGATATGAATCCTTATCTTCATAACAGAACGTCAGCTCGTCACCTGCATGCGAAGCAACCGGCAGCAGGACCAGCAACAGCAAAATCACAAGACATCGCAACGTGCTGCCCCCCGGCATCAGCGCAGCCTCGCAAGATCGCGAGACTAACCGCCAGTATAGGCCAGTGGCGCGCGCATCGTGATCAGGCTGATACGCCCGTACTCAGCGGGCCAAAGCCTCAGGCCAAGCTCGCCTGAAACCCCTTCAGCCCACGCCGCGCCTGGGCACGAATGGCGGCCTGCACCGCCGGCAACCAGCCCAGCAACCAGCCCTTAAGACCCAAGGCCTGGCGACTCCAGCGCCACAGGTCAAAGTGATCGCGGTGCTCAACGATGCACCCATCGCGAAACACGAACTCGGCGCGGATCACATTGACCACGGTGCGCCCGGTCTGACTGAAGGTGTAGCGCGCCACCCACTGCGCCGAACCATGCTGATCGTCAGCTTCGACCCCGTCATAGGTCAGGGAAAAATCGGCCGCCCGAGTGCACAACATGCGCCACATATCGCCGGCCTCGCGGCCCTGCAAACCAACGAACACCGGGTCGCTGAAACGCACATCGGCGCTGTAGCACGCAGCCATGGCCTCAGCATCCAGACGCTGAAAAGCCTGATAGAAGGTGTGGATCAATTCGACATTGGCGTGAGTCATGGCGGCATTCCGATAAGGACAGGTGCTGAGTATGGTCGGCGCCGCGCCACCCTGCGATTGGCATTAATGCCAACTTTGTGTTGATAATCGCCAATACACCTCTCTCAGGAACACGCCCCATGATTCAGGTCGCGGTATTCGTCAGCCCACAGACGGTGTGCTCCAGCCTAAGCCAAGCCTGCGATACCTTCAGCCTTGCCAACCGCTTGGCCGGACAACGCCTGTTTGCCCTGCACAGATTTAGCGTCGACGGCCAGTCAGTGGCACTGGACTATGCGCAGATCCAGGTCGACGGCGACCTGAGCAGCGCCGAAAGCGCCGACGTGGTGTTGCTACCCGCCACCGGCAGCGACATCGACAACCTGCTCGCCCAACACACCGTCCTGCTCGCCTGGCTGGCTCACCGCCCGTCAAGCCAACAACTGGCCAGCATCTGCAGCAGCGCTTTTTTGCTGGCCGCCGCCGGCCTGCTGGATGGCGGCCCAGCCACCACCCATTGGGCCCTGGCCGACAGCTTTCGCCGGCGTTTCCCTCAGGTACACCTGGACGAACGCGCCCTGATCAGCCAACAGCACAATCGCTTTTGTTCAGGCGGCGCCCAGGCTGGCCTGGACCTGTGTCTGCACCTGATTGGCTGGCACGCCGGCACCTGGCTGGCACAGCAGGTGGCCGCCGCCCTGGTAGTGGAGCGCCACCGCGGCCTGCAAAGCCGCTTTCAGCCCTTGCTGCCAGAAGCCCGCCAAGATGACGCCGGCATCAACGCCCTACTGCTGTGGCTGCAACGTCATCACGCCCAAGCACTCGACCTCGAACAGTTAGCTGTCCGCTTGCACTGTTCAACGCGCAGCCTGCTCAGACGCTTCAAGGCCGCCACCGGCCTAACCCCGATCGACTACCTGCAACGCTTACGCATTAGCGCCGCGCAAAGCGCCCTGCACCAACCGCAGCAATCACTTGAACAGGTCGCCTTGGCCGTCGGCTATCAAGATCGCGCGACCTTCGCTCGCCTGTTCAAACAACTGTGCGGCGAAACACCTGGCGCCTTTCGACGGCGCGTACGCGATAGCTAGCGCCACAAAGCTGTCTATGTCATCAGAAAAACCATCCACAAGGCTGGTTTGACTTGTATTTTCGCCTTCTATTCCGGTACTTTCCGCGCCCCGCCGCATGTCCTTCTGGAGCACCATGAAACCCGCCGACCTTGTCATGCAAAGCTATGGCCGCTGCTGCGCCAGCGATGGCTTTTTCGACAGCTTTTACCAGTACTTTCTCGCCAGTTCGCCGCAGATTCGCGATCGCTTTGCCAACACCGACATGCCGGCGCAAAAACTCTTGCTGCGCCATGGCATTCTCAATCTGGTGATGTATGCCCGCGGCATGCCGGACACCAAATTACGCGCGCTCGGCAGTACCCACTCGCGCGAAGGCTTCAATATCCGGCCGGAACTTTACGCCCTGTGGCTGCACGCGCTGCTGCAGGACCTCGGTGAGCACGACAAGAACTACGACGCTGATACCCGCCAAGCCTGGCGCGAAGTACTGAACAAAGGCATCGACGTGATCAAGGCACAGTACTGAGTCGACACGACTCAGCCGGCAAACGGCGCAGAACCTTCTGCCCACACACGGCCAAACACGGTCGCGAAGTAACAGTCTGCAAAGCAGCTACCCATCACCACGTCCTCCCGGAGAAAGACTCACAACCGCTGGCCAGAGCGGTTGCCCGGCGCTGCAGGACACCGTTCGGAATGACGACCTGTAACCTCAGTACCCAGGCGCTGCTCGCAGCCGCCTGGGGGGCTGTACGACACGTATCACGCGGCCTACAGACCAGCGCCCCGAACCCACAAATCACACCTTTGAACGAGTGACGCTGCGGCGGGCACTTCATAAAGTCGCCCGCACTCACCCGTGCACGTCTGTCAAAGGTTCTGCCCATGATTCGTACCCGCCGCCCCCTGTGGTTTATCGCCAGCGTGCTGCTGAGTCTGCTCAGCCTCAGCGCCCATGCCGCCCCGGCCAGTTATGAACAAGCCCAGATCTACGCCTGCCGCGCTGCCAGCAGTTTCATGATCTATCGCGGTGAAGGCCTGCCACCCGAGCCTGCCCAGCAAGTGCAGGCTGACCTGCAAGAACTGCAAAACGTCACCCAGCCCTTGCTGGCCCAAGGCGATGCCGCCCTCAATAGCGCCCTGAAGAGCCTGGTCGCCCAGCTACAGGAAGGCATGCAGTACGGCCCTGAAGAAGAAGACATGCCCTGGGCTTACCCATCCAACCTGAGCAAGAACCTGCGCAGTTTCCTCAAAGCCTCAATGGACGCGGAGCAACGGCAAGGCCTGAGCAGTGGCGTATCGCCGAAGATCCAGTACCTGATGACCCAGTACATTTACAGCGCCTATTTCGGCCTGTTCGAGGTCAGCCGCGAAACACCGGACATCTACCTCGGCCAGACCGAAGTGCAGCTGATCCCGCAGATCGAAGCCGCCGTGGGCGCCGACACCGCCAGCACCGACGCGAAAACCCGAACCCGCTGGAAG
>NKIE01000229.1:0-4662 GCA_002256055.1 Pseudomonas sp. PGPPP3
TTGGCGCAGGAGCTGGAGGCAGCCCGTCTACATGGACAAACCGAAGAATTGCGCAGCGCCTTGCTGGCCTCGGTGTCCCATGACTTGCGCACGCCCTTGACCGTTATGCGCGGCTCTATCGACAGCCTGCTGGCTCTCGGCGAGCGTATCCCGTTGAGCGACAGGCGCGAGCTGCTGGAGGGCACCCGCGATGAGGCCGAGCGCCTGGATCGTTATATTCAGAACCTGCTGGACATGACGCGCCTGGGACACGGCGGCTTGGCCCTAGCGCGCGACTGGGTGGCGCCCGCCGATATCGTCGCCAGTGCCGTACAGCGCTTGCGCCCGGTGTTGGCACCCTTGCAGGTCGAGCTGCAGGTGCCGCAACAGTTGCCATTGCTGTATGTGCACGGGGCGCTGATCGAGCAGGCTTTGGTTAACGTGCTGGAAAATGCCGCGCGCTTCTCGCCCAGCGCCGGGCGTTTGCGCATTAGCGTCGATAGCGATGCCCAGGAGCTGCGCTTTTGCGTGAGTGATCAAGGGCCAGGCATTCCGGCCTACGAGCGTGAGAAGATTTTCGACATGTTCTATACCGCGGCACGCGGTGACCGTGGCGGGCAGGGCACAGGGCTCGGGCTGGCCATCTGCCAGGGTATGATCGGTGCCCACGGCGGCCGGGTGAGCGTCAGCGAAGGTATCGACGGTCACGGTGCTACGTTGACCCTGCACCTGCCGCTGCATCCCCAGCCGGCGCTTGATGATGAACAGTAGACGAATGCGATGACCAGTAATCAACCCACCCTCCTGGTAATTGATGACGAAGCGCAGATCCGCAAGTTTCTGCGCATCAGCCTGATTGCCCAAGGCTACAAGGTGCTGGAAGCGGTCAATGGCAGTGAAGGCCTGGCCCACGCAGCGTTGAGCAAACCGGACTTGGTGGTGCTCGACCTCGGCCTGCCAGATATGGACGGCCAGGCCGTGCTGCGCGAACTGCGCGAGTGGTCGCAGGTGCCGGTGCTGGTGCTCTCGGTGCGCGCCAGCGAGAGTGAAAAAGTCCTGGCCCTGGACGGCGGCGCCAATGACTACGTAACCAAGCCTTTCGGCATTCAGGAGTTCCTTGCCCGCGTGCGCGCCTTGCTGCGTCAGGCCGGCGGAGCTGAACAGGCGCAGGCGCGCATCAACAGCGGTGCGCTAAGCGTGGATTTTGCCTATCGGCGGGTGACGCTGGACGGTGCCGAGGTTGCCCTGACGCGTAAGGAGTACGACGTGCTGGCCCTGTTGGCGCGGCATCTGGGCCGTGTCGTCACTCAGCAGCAACTGCTCAAGGACATCTGGGGCCCCAGCCACGCAGACGACAGCCACTACCTGCGGGTAGTGGTGGGCCATCTGCGGCAAAAACTCAATGACGACCCTGCCGCGCCACGCTTTATTGTCACCGAGGCCGGCGTCGGGTATCGCTTGCTGGAGGTTTAGCAGGGGTCAGGCGTTATCGCGTTCGTATTTATCCAGGGTGTCGTGGGCAATGATGCGGCCCAGCTGGATCAGCTCCGGGGCTTTGTAGAACTCGAACGAACGGCACACGCGCTTGGGGATGTTGATCAGGATGTCAGGCGGATAACCGGCAATCTTGTACTGCGCCAGGGAGGTTTGCATGACCTCGAAACTCTGGTTGATCACATCCAGCAGCGAGGCCGGGCCGCTCAGGTCGGCAAGCCGTGAACCGTTGGCGGAGGTGCTCGATGAAGCCTGAGGCTTGCTGGCTTCGGGTTCCAGCCAGGCATTGACGGCAGGGGCTTCGAGCAGCAGCAATTCGCTGTCCTCCGCCTCGCCGCCCTTGCGCTTGAAGGGCAAGCGCGAACCGAGGGATTCCATCAGCAGATCAAAGCGGTTTTTCAGTGCCGGTGGCCGCTCAATGACCGGAAGTTGGTACTGCTTCTGGTTGGTGGCGCTGAGGTTGACCGCGATGATCAGGTCGCAATGGCTGGCCACCACCGGAACGATCGGCAGGGGGTTGAGCAGGCCGCCGTCCACCAGCACGCGATTGCCTTGCACGACCGGGGTGAACAGGCTGGGAATGGCCGCCGAGGCGCGCATGGCCTGGTGCAGGCAACCTTCCTGAAACCAGATTTCCTGTTGGTTGGTGAGGTCGGTGGCGACAGCGGTGTAGGGGATGCTCAGGTCTTCGATATTAATCTCGCCAATCAGCTCGCGAATCTTGCCGAAGATTTTCTCGCCGCGAATGGCCCCCAGACGAAAGCTCACATCCAGCAGGCGCAACACATCCAGGTAGTCCAGGCTCTCGGTCCATTCACGGTATTCGCGCAGCTTGCCGGCGGCATAAATGCCGCCGACGACCGCCCCCATGGAGCAGCCGGCAATGCAGCCAATCTCATAGCCACGGGCCTGTAGTTCTTCGATCACGCCGATATGCGCATAACCGCGGGCTCCGCCCGAGCCCAGTACCAGCGCTACGCGCTTAGCCATGGTGTTCTCCGTTGCCGGTTGCAGATACTGGATGGCACAGGTTACATGCCCTGATTGCAGCTATATTCAGCCTAAAATACCACGCCATTTCTGCGTTCAAGGCTGCCATTTTATGCTGTTATCGTTTGCTCGGTTATCGCAGACAGTTTTGTGGATGCTGCTCGCAACGGCCATTTACAGCTCTCCGCTGCAGGCGCAGGAGTCTGCGCCCAAGGAGCAACTGGCCCAGGCGCAGGGCTGGATTGCCAAGGAGTTTCAGCCATCGACCCTAACCGCCGCCGAGCAGTTGGCAGAAATGACTTGGTTTATTCGCGCCGCCGCGCCTTATCGCGGCATGCAGATTCGCGTGGTTTCTGAGCAGATTCCCACCCACGAATACGAAAGCAAGGTGCTGGCCCGCGCCTTTGCCGATATCACCGGCATTCAGGTTGTGCACGAGATCACCGGCGAAGACGACGTGGTGAAGAAACTCCAGGCGCAGATGCAGACCGGCCTGCCAATCTATGACGCCTATGTAAACGACAGCGACTTTATCGGCACTCACTTCCGCATGGGCAAGACCCTGGTGTTATCCGACTACATGCTCGGCGAGGGCCGTGAGGTAACCCTGCCGAGTCTGGATCTGGACGACTTTATGGCCCTGCGTTTTACCAGCGGGCCGGATGGCAAGCTCTATCAGTTGCCGGATCAGCAGTTTGCCAACCTCTACTGGTACCGCCACGACTGGTTCAGCCGCCCGGAGCTAAAGCAGGCATTTGCCAAGCGCTATGGCTACCCACTGGGCGTGCCACAGAACTGGCGAGCCTATGAGGACATCGCCGAATTTTTTACCGTGCATGTGCGTGAGCTGGATGGCCAGCGGGTTTGGGGGCATATGGATTACGGTCGTATGGATCCATCCCTGGGCTGGCGCTTTTCCGATGCCTGGCTGGGCTTGGCCGGGGTCGGCGACCCAGGCTTGCCCAATGGCCTGCCAGTGGATGACTGGGGGATTCGCGTGGACGGCTGTCACCCGGTAGGTGCTTCGGTTAGTCGCGGCGGCGCGCTGGACAGCCCTGCTGCGATCTATGCGATGAGCAAATACAAAAGTTGGCTGGATCGTTTTGCCCCGCCAGAGGCACGCGATCTGACCTTTACGACGTCGACCGAGTGGGTGCCCAAGGGCCAAATCGCCCAGCAGATCTTCTGGTACACGGCTTTCGTGCCGAATCTGTTGCAGCCCGGCAATGCCCTGTACAACCCTGACGGTAGTGCGCGCTGGCGGGTCGCCCCGTCACCGGTTGGCGCCTACTGGCGGCCGGGGATGAAGTCCGGTTATCAGGATGTCGGCGCCTGGACCTTGCTCGACAGCACCGCCGCTGACCGTCAGGCCGCCGCCTGGCTGTACGCGCAATTTACCGTGGCCAAGACTGTTTCGCTGCGCAAAGCGCTGGTAGGGCTGACCCCGGTACGCCTCTCCGATGTGCAGTCACAGGCGATGACCGAGGCGGCTCCGCGCCTGGGCGGTCTGGTGGAGTTTTACCGCAGCCGCGCCCGTGATGTCTGGACACCGACCGGCACCAATGTGCCGGATTACGCAGCGCTGGCGGCGCTCTGGTGGCAACAACTTGGGCCAATGGTGGACGGCCGGCAAACGGTGAGCACCAGCGTGCATAACCTCGCCAGTGCAATGGATTTGGAGCTTGCGCGCATTGCTGAACGCGGCGAGTTGCAACGCTGTCAGCCACGCCTGGGCCCACTGCAGGATACCGACTACTGGTTGGCTCAGCCTGGCGCGCCCGCGCCGCAGGGCGATGAACAGCCCGCCGGCCAGACTCTGGCGTACCCGGAGGCTATTCGCAAATGGCAATGAATGCCGCGCACCTCATGCTGCGATTGCTGGTACTGAGCCTGTGCTTACTGCTGGGCGCTGCGGTGAGTGCCGATCAGGTGCCGATTCGCCTACTGACGTTCAATGAACCGCCCTGGGTTGAAGCCGAAAGCGGCCACTTGCAAGGGCCTACCATCGAGCTGATCGAGCAGCTTTTCCAGCGAGCGGGGGTGCCATATAACATCGAGGTGCTGCCGCTCAAGCGGGCACTGAAAGAGGCGCTCAATCAGCCGGGTACCTGTGTATTCCCAATCGAGCGCAGTCAGGAACGGGAAACCAGCTTGCGCTGGATCAGCCCATTGGTGCTCAGCCGCTATGGCTTGTATGCC
>NKIE01000229.1:4672-5366 GCA_002256055.1 Pseudomonas sp. PGPPP3
TGGAGGAGGCGCGTCCCTACAGCATCGGCAGTTACCTCGGCAGCGGCCTGGGCGAGTACCTGTTGGAGCGGGGCTTCAGCGTGATTGAAGTCAGCAGCGCCAAACTCGGGCCCAACATGCTGCGGCATAAACGCTTCGACCTCTGGGTCTCGGATACACGCTCGGCGCAGGTGGCTTCAACGACGGACAAAACGACGGCTTTGGGCCAACCGTCTCTGGTCTTTCTAACCACCTTGCGCGCCATGGGTTGCCATCCGGAAACACCCACCAGCAGCCTGGAACTATTGCACACAGCCTTGCTCGGTTTGCTTGCTGAACCGGATTGGCGCGCGCGGGTGGCCAGCGACCTGCCCTGACAGGCCATTGTCAGCAAAGATTGCCAATGTCTATGCGCCAACGCATACGCGCAGTAGCATCGACCCCAGCCTTGAGGAGAGTCGTATGCGCAGTAAGCTGGATGCCGTTTTGCAGGCCGTCAATGAGGTGATATTGGGTAAGGAGCCACAGGTGCGCCTGGCCTTGGCCTGCTTGTTGGCCCGTGGTCATTTACTCATCGAAGACCTGCCCGGCATGGGCAAGACCACCCTCAGTCATGCGTTGGCGCGGGTGCTGGGGCTGAGTTTTCAGCGCATCCAGTTCACCTCCGATCTGCTGCCTGGCGACATTCTCGGCACGTCGGTTTTTGACAAGGACA
>NKIE01000230.1 GCA_002256055.1 Pseudomonas sp. PGPPP3
AAGCCCTGCCGGCCGCCAAATGTCCAGGCTGGCCAGACGTACGCTACAGCCCGGCCAAGCAGGCTGACGGCAGCATCAACCTGGTGGTCAGCGGCAAACTCAACGACGGTTGCAGTGGCCAAACCTACCTGGCCGTACTGGATCACGCCGCTTACGCCGCAGGCTCTGTGCGCGCCATCTGGCAGGAACTGGGCGGCAGCATTCAGGGTGGCGACCGCATCGAAAACGTGCCCAAGCAGGCGCGCCTACTGGCTCGTGCGTTCTCGCCGGACCTGGTAGAAATCATTCGCGACATCAACAAGTACAGCAACAACACCATGGCCCAGCAGCTGTTCCTCAGCATAGGCGCGCAATTTCGCACTGCTGCGGATGCCGACGATGCTCAGGCGGCTTATCGGGTGATTCGCCAGTGGCTGACGCGCAAAGGCATTAACGCCGGGCCACTGGTGATTGAGAACGGTTCAGGCCTGTCGCGCCAGGAACGCACCAGCGCTCGACAGATGGCTGCGCTGCTGCAAGCCGCCTGGCAGGGACCTTATGCGGCGGAGTTCATGTCCTCACTGCCGCTGGTGGGCATGGACGGCACCATGCGCAAACGCCTGCGCCGTACCGCCCTGGCCGGTGAAGGCCACATCAAGACCGGCACCCTCAACACCGTACGCGCCATCTCCGGCTATAGCCGCGATGCCAAGGGCAATACCTGGGTGGTTGTGGCCATCCTCAACCACCCACGGCCGTGGGGTGCCTCGTCGATTCTCGACCAGGTGCTGTTGAGCCTGTACCAGCAAAAGCGCTAATCCGCCGCGACAGTTAACCTGGGCTGACCTGCAGTAACGCAATTCAGCCCCGCGGCACAGCTGCCTGTACGCGGTCACGGCCGGCTTTTTTGGCCACGTACACGGCATCATCAACCCGCCGCAGCAAGCTGTCGCCGCTCTCACCCAGTTCCCAGCCTGCCACCCCGAAGCTGGCGGTCACCGTACCAACACCTTCGACCGGCTCGCTGCGCAGGGCCTGCCAGAGGGCCGTGGCCACGGCCATAGCCTGCACCTGGTCGGTGTCCGGGCAAAGCACAATGAATTCTTCGCCGCCCAGCCGACAGAGCACATCAATACGCCGCAAGCGCTGACTCAGGCGCTGGCAAAACAACGTCAGCACCTGATCGCCGGCCGCATGACCAAAACGGTCATTGACCTGTTTGAAGTGGTCGATATCCAGCATCACCAGGGCCAGCGAACCTTCACGTCGCTGCGCCCGGGCAATCTCGCCCTCCAAACGCTCCTGGAAATAGCGCCGATTGAACGCGCCGGTCAGCGCATCGGTAATCGACAGCGCACGCAGCTCTTCCTCCACCAATTTCAAACCGGTGATATCCGAGCTGTAGCCATGCCAGAGCACACCGCCATTACCCAGCCGTTCCGGCGTGGACTCACTGCGGACCCAGCGCATGCCCTGGCGCGGCAAGAGCACGCGATAGTCGTCGCGCCACACTTTGAGCAAGGTCGCCGAACGCTGAATGGATGCTTTCACCCTCTCAAGATCATCAGGGTGCAGTCGCTTGAAGAATGCCTCGGCATCGCCGCGCAGGGTCTCAGCATCCAGCTCGTAAACATCGCCAACACCGACGCTGAGATAAGGAAAGCAGGACTGCCCTTCAGGGCTCTGCCAAAACTGAAACAGCGCACCAGGGATATGCCGAGTCAACTTATCCAGCAGGCGGTCGCGAGCCTGCAAGGCCTCACGGGTTTTCTTGCTTTCGCTGATATCGATGGCAATACCGAGGTAGCCGATGGCCTGCTCGGCGTCGTCATACACCCCGGTGACGATCAAGTTAACGCTGATATGGCTGCCATCGCGGCGCACATAGGTCCACTCGCCTTCACTGTGCTGGCCCTTGCTCGCACATCCCAGGATAAAGGTTTCGAAGCCGCGCACCGGATGCCCCAGGGTGTGACTCAACTCAGTTGCGCGCTCTTCCAGCTCCTGGGGCAGATGGAGAATTTCCGGGGTGAATTTGCCCACGACCTGCTCTGCCGTGTAACCGAGCATGCGTTCGGCCCCGGCATTGAAGGTGAGGATCTGGCCATTGAGATCGGTGGCAATGATTGATACCTGGGTAGCCGCATCCAGCAGACCGCGCAACTGCCCATTGGCCCGCGCCAACTCAAGCTCGTTGGCCTTGCGCTCGGCGATGTCGGTATGGGTACCCAACACTCGTTTCGGCGTACCGTCTGCTCGCCACTCCATAACCTTGCCGCGCGCCAGAATCCACTGCCAGCCACCGGCTTTGCCGAGCATGCGGAACTCGCAGCGAAACATCGGCAAAAGCCCAAGGAAATGTTGCTGCAGCACCTGCATGCAGCCGCCAAGGTCATCTGGATGGACGCGCGATCGCCACTCTTCAAGGTCATCGCCGATATCCGTTTCGGCATATCCAAGCATGTGCTTCCAGGCGAGCGAGTAATAAACCCTGTCCGTTTCAACATCCCAGTCCCAGACTGCGTCACCGGTGCTTTCCAGAGCAAAGCTCCAGCGCTGCTCGCTGAACTGCAACTCGCGCTCGCGCTCGCGCAACTCACGGGTGCGCTCACGCACCAGGCTCTGTGCCCGCTGGCGCTGACTGACAATGCTGTAGAGCAACAGCGCCAGCATCACACTGATAAGCACGCCAGCCGCCAGAATCACCAGCAGCGCTGATGAACGATTGGCCTGAACAAAAGCCAGCGTAGGTCGAATGCTGAGCTGGTAGTGACGCTCGCCCAGAGTCAGTTCACGGACATAAAGCAGATCCGATTCTTCCGCTGCCCGCGCCTCGGAGCGGTACAACAGCGTCGACTTGTCGCCAACCCTCTCATAAAGTTCTACGGCCAGATTTGCCTGAGGATCACTTTTGCCGGCAGGCTCCATCAGCTCGCGCAAGCTCAGCGAAACCATCACATAACCGCGCAAGTCCTCACAGGCCGGTTGCGCGGGCCGCAATGGGCACACCGCCGCCACCAACAACAAGCCGCTGCGATAAGCACTGTCCGGACCTATCAACTGCATCACGGCTGACGCCACTGGCGCTCCGGTTTCAAAGGCGCGCAACAACACCTGCCGTCGATCAGGATGGGAAGCCATATCCAACCCGAACGGCGAACTCGCCAGACGACTTGACTCGATATACAACAGCGGGAAATAGCTGGGGCGGGAACTCGCCTCAATCAACTTGGCGTGCTCATCCAACTGACTGATACGAAAGCGAGTGGCCATTTCGGCGCTGGCCCTGGCTTCGAATGCCTGGCGCTGGGAGCCATCAACCTTGGGCATCCAGGCCACCGCCAAGGCATCCTGGAGCAACGGTTTAGCGTAGGTAGCGAACTCACTTCGAGTGACGACTTTGCTCAAACTGAAGAACCGCCGAACCCCGTCGAGGTCCTTGCTGCGCTCATCAACTTGCACTTGCAGCAAGGTTCCGTGGGCACTGGCCGCCCAGCTGAAGCGCTGCTGCAGTTGGCGTTCAAAAACCGTCTGCGCTGCGCTGGCGACCACCAGTGTTAGAGCAATGGCGCAGATGGCGGTGAGCAACGCACTTAACCAGACTGCGGCCTTGTCACTGACATAACGCGAGTAATGCTGCCGAATAGTCGCCACTGAAAACATACGAAGAGCTCTAGTTAGGGCGTCTGCAGGACGCCCTAGAGGTTACAACTCTAACGACTATGCTGGCCCGTTGCCAGCCTGAGCGATCAGGCGCCAGGCGCGGTGAATCTTGGTGTTGCGGGCAAAATCGGGATCGAGGGTGTTATCGCTGATCTCCTCCACGCCATAGCGCGCAGCCAATCCTTCATCGAGGATGAACTTGCGGAAGTTGTTAGAGAAATACAGCACCCCGCCCGGCGCCAGACGGGTCATGGCCAGATCCAGCAATTGCACATGATCACGCTGAATGTCGAACACCCCTTCCATACGCTTGGAGTTGGAGAAGGTCGGCGGGTCGATAAAGATCAGGTCGTACTCGCCACGATCAGCCTCCAGCCAGGCCATCACATCGCCCTGTTCCAGACGGTTCTTGTCCGAGAAGCCGTTCAGTGACAGGTTGCGCCGCGCCCAGTCCAAGTAAGTTTTCGACAGGTCGACGCTGGGGGTCGTCCGCGCCCCGCCCTTGGCTGCATGCACAGTGGCGGTAGCGGTGTAGCAGAACAGGTTGAGGAAGCGCTTGCCCGCAGCCTCGCGCTGGATGCGCAGGCGCAGCGGCCGGTGATCGAGAAACAGGCCGGTGTCGAGGTAGTCGGTAAGGTTGACCAGCAGCTTGATGCCGCCCTCGTTGACCTCCATGAACTGCCCTTGTGCCGCCTGGCGGGTGTATTGCTTGGTGCCGCTCTGCCGCTCGCGACGCTTGACCACCACCTTGCTCTTGTCGATACCCAGCGCTTGCGGAATCGCGGCCAGAGCATCGAACAAGCGCGACTGGGCTTTTTCCGGGTCAATGGAGCGCGGCGCGGCGTATTCCTGCACATGCACCCAATCGCCATACAAATCGATGGCCACGGCGTACTCCGGCATATCGGCGTCGTACAGGCGGTAGCACTCCACCCCTTCGCGGCGCGCCCACTTACCCAACTGTTTGAGATTCTTCTGCAGGCGGTTGGCGAACATCTGCCCGCCTTCACTCAGGCGCGCCTGCTCCTGCACCACCGGCTCGGCGCGCTCCTCGATCAGCAGCAGCTTGCACGGCAGGGCGCCGTTCCAGAAGGCGTACTGTTTGTGGCTGCGAATACCCATGCGCTTGCCCAGATCCGGGGCGCCGGTGAACACTGCCGCTTCCCAGTTCATGCAGGCCTGACGCAGGCGCTCGCCGAGATTCTGGTAGAGGTACAGCAAGCTAGCCTCATCGCCCAGGCGCTCGCCATAGGGTGGGTTACAGATCACCAGGCCGGTCTGATTCTGATCCGGACGCGGCTCAAACGTGGCCAGTTCGCCCTGGTAGATCTTGATCCAGTTCGACAACCCGGCACGCTCAACGTTATTGCGCCCTGGCTGGATCAGGCGCGGATCAGCTTCATAACCACGAATCCACAGCGGCGGCTTGGCCAGACCTGCAGCCGCACGCTCTTCGGCTTCGGCGTGCAGGCGCTGCCAGAGGGCCGGTACGTGGCCGAGCCAGGCAGAGAAGCCCCAGCGCTCGCGCTTGAGGTTAGGCGCGATATCGGCAGCGATCATGGCCGCCTCCACTAGGAAGGTACCGACACCGCACATCGGGTCAGCCAGCGCCCCACCGGCGGCGGCAATCCGCGGCCAGCCGGCACGAATCAACACCGCGGCGGCAAGGTTTTCCTTCAGCGGCGCGGCGCCCTGCTGCAGGCGATAGCC
>NKIE01000231.1 GCA_002256055.1 Pseudomonas sp. PGPPP3
TGAATGACACCGGCGTACGCCGATCCGGCCAGGGCAACCAACCGCGATTGAGCAGCAACCACAGGCCGCTGGGTTGATCGTAGAAGGGTTGCAGCAGCTCGACGCCAACCCGGCCATCGCGGGTGCGGTTATCCAGCAGCAGGCTGTGTTCGGCATCGAAGTACCCGCGTAACAGAACCCGCTGGAAAGCTGGATCGGCGCTGCGCTCCAGCTCACCGATAGGCTGAGCCGGCGCCTGCCGGCGGGCCTCCTGGCTGGCCAGTAAGGCGCTCTTTTCGTCCGCCCGTTGCAGCTGCCAGGCACCCAGGGTCAGCAACAACGGCAGCAGTGCCAGCACCACCAAAGTGGGCAGCAGGCCAGGACGAACGGCCCTCATGGGCGCCCCCCGAACATCACGAACTGGCTGGCTATACTGCTGTGCATCACCCCTCCCCAGGAGTCACGCCATGCTCAAAGCGGCGATCGTCATCTTGCTGTTGGCCACCGTGGCCAGTCTGTTCAGCGGCCTGTTCTTTTTGGTTAAGGACGAAGGCCAGGGCACCCGATTGGTCAATGCGCTGACCTTACGCGTGACCCTTACCGGACTGACCGTGGCCCTGTTGGTCTGGGGCTTCTACAGCGGTCAACTGGTGTCCCACGCGCCCTGGTAAACACCCCGCGACAGCCCCCTGGTCTGCCGCGGCCGACGCGTTACAGCACGTAGACGAAGACGAATAGGGCGATCCACACCACATCGACAAAGTGCCAGTACCAACTGGCAGCCTCGAAGCCAAACTGATGCTCGGCATCGAAATGGCCGCGCAGAATGCGCACCAGCATCACCGCCAACATCACCGTGCCGAGGGTGACGTGGGCACCGTGAAAACCGGTGAGCATAAAGAAGGTCGAGCCGTAGATACCCGAGCCCAGGGTCAGCCCCAATTCGCGGTAGGCCTCGACATACTCCACCGCCTGAAAGCCGAGAAAGGTCACACCCAGGATAATGGTCAGCGCCAGCCAGGCCTTGAGCAACGCACGCTTGCCGTGTTTAAGGGCATGGTGGGCGATGGTCAGGGTGACGCTGGAGCTGACCAACAGCACGGTGTTGAGCAACGGTAGATGCCAGGGGTCGATAACCTCCTTGGGCGCCGGAAACAGCTTGGGATCAGGGGTCTGCAGCAGCGGCCAGACGTACTCGAAGTTCGGCCATAGCATGTTCGCCACACCCTTGGCACCGTCGCCACCCAGCCACGGGCCGGCAAAGGTACGGACGTAGAACAGCGCGCCGAAGAAAGCGGCGAAGAACATCACCTCGGAGAAAATGAACCAGCTCATGCCCCAGCGGAACGAGCGATCCATCTGCGCGCTGTACAGGCCGGCGCGACTCTCCTTGATGACCGCACCGAACCAGCCAAACAGCATATAGGCGAGAAACAGGCCGCCGATGGAGAAGATCAGCGGGCCATTGGAGTCGGCGCGCTGGGCGCTCATGTCATTAAACCAGGTGGCCAAGCCGTACACCGAGGTGCCCATGCCTAGGGTGGCGATGATCGGCCATTTGCTCTGGGCGGGAACGTAATAGTGTTCGTGGGGCTGAGTCATGATGCGTGTTCTCCTTATCGGCCTGCTACGGGCACAGGCGCTTTACGCGCAGTGAGATCGAACAGCGTGTAAGCCAGCGTCAGGTGCTTCACATCCGCCGGTAAATCTCTATCGACGATAAAACGCACCGGCATTTCAATTCGTTCGCCGGGCTGCAACACCTGCTGGGTAAAGCAGAAACATTCGGTCTTGTGGAAGAACGCCGCCGCCTTGGACGGCGCCACGCTAGGGATGGCCTGGGCGGTCATCGGCTGGTCGCTGGGGTTATGGGCAACAAACAGCATTTCGTTGCTCGCCCCCGGATGCACCGCCAACTCATCGGCCAGCGGCCTGAACTCCCAGCTCATCCCGGCGGCATTGGTGGCGAGAAACTGCACGCGCACCTGGCGTGCCTCATCCACCGTCTGCGCGCCGTCATAGGCCCCAGCGGTTTTGCCGTTGATGCCGAAGGCCTGGCACATCACGTCGTAGATCGGCACCAGGGCAAAACCGAAACCGAACATCACCACCACCAGCATCAGCAGGCGGAGGATCAAGCGGCGGTTGGCCGAGGCGCCGTGCATTACTTGATCTCCGGCGGGGTCTGGAAGTTGTGATAGGGCGCCGGCGACGGCAGCGTCCACTCCAGGCCTTCGGCGCCGTCCCAGGGTTTGTCACCGGCCGGTTTACCGCCGCGGATGCACTTGATGACGATAAACAGGAAGAACAACTGGGTGGCACCGAACATAAAGGCGCCGATCGACGAAATCATGTTGAAGTCGGCGAACTGCAGGTTGTAGTCAGGTATCCGCCGCGGCATGCCGGCCAGGCCGACGAAGTGCATGGGGAAGAAGGCCAGGTTCATGCCGACGAAGCTCAGCCAGAAATGCAGCTTGCCGAGGGTCTCGTCGTACATATGCCCGGTCCACTTCGGCAGCCAATAATAGGCCGAGGCGAAGATGCCGAAGATCGCCCCCGGCACCAGCACGTAGTGGAAATGCGCCACCACGAAGTAGGTGTCGTGGTACTGGAAGTCCGCTGGGGCGATGGCCAACATCAACCCGGAGAAACCGCCGATGGTGAACAGAATGACGAAAGCCACGGCAAACAGCATCGGCGTTTCAAAGGTCATCGAGCCCTGCCACATGGTGCTCACCCAGTTGAAAACCTTCACCCCGGTGGGTACGGCGATCAGCATGGTGGCGTACATGAAGAACAGCTCGCCGGTCAGCGGAATGCCGACGGTGAACATGTGGTGCGCCCAGACGATAAACGACAGGAAGGCGATGCTCGCCGTCGCGTAGACCATCGAGGTGTAGCCAAACAGCGGCTTACGGGCGAAGGCCGGGATGATTGCACTGACCGCGCCGAACGCCGGCAGGATCATGATGTACACCTCGGGGTGACCGAAGAACCAGAATACGTGCTGGAATAGCACCGGATCACCGCCGCCGGCAGCACTGAAGAAGCTGGTGCCGAAGTGGATGTCCATCAACATCATGGTCACGCAGCCCGCCAGTACTGGCATCACCGCGATCAGCAGGAAGGCAGTGATCAGCCAGGTCCAGACGAACAGCGGCATCTTCATCAGGGTCATGCCGGGGGCGCGCAGGTTGAGAATGGTGGCGATGATGTTGATCGCCCCCATGATCGAACTGATGCCCATCAGGTGCACGGCGAAGATAAAGAAGGTCACGCTTTCCGGCGCGTAGGTGGTCGATAGCGGCGCGTAGAAAGTCCAGCCGAAGTTCGGCCCACCGCCTTCGCTGAACAGCGTACTGACCAGCATGCCGAAGGCCGCCGGCAGCAACCAGAAGCTGAAGTTGTTCATCCGTGGCAGGGCCATGTCCGGCGCGCCGATCATCAGCGGCACCATCCAGTTGGCCAGGCCGACGAAGGCCGGCATCACCGCACCAAAGACCATGATCAGACCGTGCATGGTGGTCATCTGGTTGAAGAATTCCGGCTGCACGATCTGCAGGCCCGGTTGAAACAGCTCGGCGCGAATCACCATGGCCATGGAACCGCCCAACAGGAACATGGCGAAGCTGAACCACAGGTACATGCTGCCGATGTCTTTGTGGTTGGTGGTTAGCACCCAGCGCATCAGGCCCTTGGCCGGGCCATGGACGTGGTCGGCATGACCATGGCCGCTATTGGTGGAGTCGATCACTGCACTCATGTCCGTTACTCCTGAGCCTTTTTGAACGCGAGGATGTCCTTGGGCGTGACCATGTCACCGAGTTTGTTGCCCCAAGCGTTGCGTTCGTAGGTGATGATCGCGGCGAGATCGACTTCCGACAGTTGCTTGCCGAAGGCGGCCATGGCGGTGCCCGGCTTGCCGTTGACGACGATGCCGATATGCCCGGCGGCCGGGCCGGTGGCGATGGCCGAGCCCTTGAGTGGCGGGAACATCGGCGGCAGACCTTCACCCGTAGGCTGATGGCAGGCCGCGCAGTTGGTCAGGTAAGCCTTCTCGCCACGGGCCATCAGCTCGTCCAGGGTCCACTCCTTGCTGGTCAGCTCCTTCTCCGCCAAAGCCGCCTGTTTGCGCTCGGCCAGCCACTTGGCGAAGTCCTCTTTCGATTTGGCCTCGACCACCACTGGCATAAAGCCGTGGTCCTTGCCGCACAGCTCGGTGCACTGACCACGGAATATTCCGGGCTCGTCAATTCGGGTCCAAGACTCGTTGACGAAGCCGGGAATGGCGTCCTTCTTCACCGCCAGTGCCGGCACCCACCAGGAGTGAATCACATCGGCGGCGGTGACCAGAAAACGCACTTTGGTGCCCACCGGAATCACCAGCGGCTGATCGACCTCCAGCAGGTAGTTGGCATCCTTGGCGGTCTCGTTGTGGATCTGGCTATGCGGGGTGGCCAGGTTGCTGAAGAACTCCACGTCCTGGCCCAGATATTTGTAATGCCACTTCCACTGGTAACCGGTGACCTGAATGTCGAGCTCCGACTCGCTGGAGTCGTAAATTTCGATCAAGGTCTTGGTCGCCGGGATCGCCATCACCACCAAGATCAGCAGCGGTACTACGGTCCAGAGAATCTCCACCGTGGTGCTTTCATGGAAGTGGGCCGGCTGCTGGCCGGTGGAGCGACGGTGCATGATCATCGACCAGAACATCACGCCGAAGACCACGACGCCGATCACCACGCAAATCCAGAAGATGGTCATGTGCAAATCGAAAACGGAGCGGCTGACCTCGGTCGCACCGGGCGCCATGTTCACGGTCCAGGCTGCGTGGGCCTGGCTGAACATGGCCCACAGCAGGAGGCCCATCCAAACTCGTGGATGTCGCATCATTGCGGGTTCCCCTTATCGTTTTTGTTATCCCGCCGGCTGAGCCTGCGGCGAAGGGAACGGCAGCCAAGACTGCTGGCTAAACGGCCGTCACCCCAGCTGCAGAGCAGTCGGGCTTAATCAGGTCACGCCTTGCGTTTGTGAGTATAGACAGCCACTGCGACATAACAACGCAGGGGGAAATTTTCTGCGCAGAGCCCATTCTAGAGGGCCGCAAACCGATAGTGGATTCATAGAAAGCGACCGCGCCGCTCATCGCACGCTCGCATAACAGTGACTAAATTATGACAATTAGGTCTTAGCCAACTGCGCAGAGCAGCTAACGTCTGTGCGTTGCAATCGCCACTCAGGAGCCCCCATGAACACCGCCGCCTTGCGCCAGCTGATCCAGCGCGCCCACCAGCATGAAGCCTCCACGGGCCAACTGGCCAGACAACTCGACGCCCAACTGGAGCGCCTGCATCC
>NKIE01000232.1 GCA_002256055.1 Pseudomonas sp. PGPPP3
GGCGCGGCTGGCGTTGCCACCGAGGGCTTCGCAGGCGGCATACACCAGCAGCGGGCGCACCCGTTTGCCACCATTGATGACGCTATAGCGCATGGCTTGGTAAAGGCGTTGCAGTTGCGGCAGCGGTGCTTCGAAGAGGGCGGCGAGGGCGTCATCGACCCGCGCCTGGCACTGGCTCTGGTACGCGTCGATCATGCCGGCTGATCCGCGTCGAAGGGGGCTTCCTCCAGCTCGCCGTTGCGTTCGAGGAGGATCTGCACCTTCTGCTCGGCCTGGCTCAACGCCGCCTGACAGTCACGGGTCAGGCCGATGCCTTGCTCGAATGCACTGAGGGAGTCTTCCAGCGACAGCTCGCCGTTTTCCAGGCGCTCGACCAAGGTTTGCAGGTCAGCGAGGGATTGTTCGAAATCGGGCGTGGCTTTTTTGCGGGCCATGGTGGCTCTCTCGGCGGGGCTGGAACCGGCGCGACACTAGCAGAGCTAGGCCCCGCGGGCAAATCCGCGGGCCTGCTCGCAGACCTCGGCCGGCTGCGGTTTGGCGTAGTAAAAACCCTGCAGGCGCTGGCAGCCGTTAAGGCGTAGAAAGGCCGCCTGGCGCTCGTTTTCTACCCCTTCACCAACCACTTCCAGGCCCAGTTGCGCGGCCATGGTCAGGATGCCGCGCACCAAGGCCACTGACTGCGGGCTGTCGGGCAGGTTGGCGACGAATTGGCGGTCGATCTTGATGCCGTCGAAGTCGAATTGCTGCAGATAGGTGAGGGACGCATAGCCAGTGCCGAAATCGTCGAGAAACAGCGGCAGGCCGGCGATTTTCAAACGTGCCAGGCATTCACGCACTTGCGGGCCGTCGTCGAGCAGGGCGCTTTCGGTGATTTCCAGTTCCAGCCAGGCCGCACTGGCCTGTTCATCGGCGAGGATCTGCAACAACTGGCCAGCCAGGTCGTGTTGGCGAAAATCCAGTGGCGACAGGTTGACTGCGATCCGCCAGTTACGCCCTTCGGTCTGCCATAAGCGTGCCTGACGGCAGGCCTGGCGGAACACCCAGCGGGTGGCCTCCAGAATCAGACCGGTCTCTTCCAGTACCGGGATAAAGTCTGCCGGTGAAACCAGGCCGCGACTCGGCGAGTGCCAGCGCAGCAGGGCCTCCATGCTCTGGGCCTGGCCGCTGGCATCGATCTGGGGTTGGTAGAACAGCTCGAACTCATCGCGCTCCAGGGCCAGGCGCAGCTCCTGCTCCAGCTGCTGGCGCAGTTCGGCGGCGCGGCTGAGTTCCGGGGTAAACAGGGCCAGGCCATTGCGTCCGGCGTCCTTGGCGGCATACAGGGCCAGGTCGGCCTGTTTGAGCAGATCGCTGGCGCTGCCTTGTTGGCTGTTGCACAGGGTCAGGCCGATGCTCGGGCTGACATTGCAGCTGTACTGCCGGACCTGGAAGGGAGTGCTAAACAGCTTGAGCAGTTCGTTGCCGAAGTTTTTGCCGTCCTCGGCGTTGGCGCCCTCCAGCAGGTAGACGAACTCGTCGCCGCCGCTGCGGGCTAGCAAGCTGTTGGTCGGTATGTGCTGGCGCAGGCGCTCGGCGATCTCCACCAGCAGACGGTCGCCGATTTCATGGCCGAGGGTGTCGTTGATGCGCTTGAAGTGGTCGATGTCGATAAACAGCAGGGCCAGCGGGCAGCCGGCGCCGACCAGCAGTTCCAGGCGCTGGAGCAACTGGTTGCGGTTGGCCAGCTGGGTCAGCGGGTCGAAGTGGGCGAGAAAACGCAGGCGCTGCTCAGCTTGCTTGCGGTCACTGATGTCGCGCAAGAGCACCAGGTAATACTCGCGGGCATCGCGTTGGAAGGGCGTCATCGACACTTCCAGGGTGATCACCTGGCCGGCGCGCAGGGCGGTGAACTCCAGGTTGCTGTTGGCTGGCGCTTCACTCAGGTGCTTTATCGCATCGGGTTCCAGCAGGCGGTCTTGGGGCTGGTTGCCGAGCAGCTCGGCCGGGGTGCAGCTGAACAGGTTGGCGGCAGCCGGGTTGGCCTGTTCCACCCGTAGCTCCTGGTCGACCACCATCATGCCGATGGGCGCCGCATCGATCAGGGTGCTGAGCAGTTGCTGGCTGGCGCGCAGGGCCTGTTGCTGGTGCTGCAACTGTTCGATCATGTGATTGAAGCTGTGACCCAGGCGGCTGATTTCATCAGCGCCCGTGACTTGGGCGCGGGCATCGTCGAGCCCGGCAGCGAAGCGGCGGGTGGCTTGCTCGATTAGCGCCAGACGGCGGGTGACCAAGCGCTGATAGAGCAGGCTTAGCACAGTGCCCAGCACCAGCAGCAGGGCTAATACTTCGGCCAGAAATAGCCAGGCGTTATGCTGGGTCAGCTGCAGGGAATTACTAAAGTCGAACCCCACCAGCAATGCATGCTGGGCTTGATTGTCCAGCGGGTAGACTGCCAGGAAGCGTTCGTGGGGCTGTGCCAGCCACTGGCTTTGGCCGCTGGCCAGCAGGCGCTGCAGACCGGCCTTATCCAGTCCGCTTTGCTGCGGCAACTGCAGGCCCAGTCGGGTGGCGGCGATGATCTGCTGGCGCTGGTCCAGAACGGCTGCCCAGCGTACCTCCTCAAGACTGCCGAGATCGGCCAGTTCGGTGTGTAACTCCTCCATGCGCCCCTGGCGCAGGTGATCGGCCAGACTGCTTTGCTGCAAGGCCAGCATCTGCCCGGTGTGTTTGCGCCAGCTTTCCAGGGCCTCGTGTTCACTGCGTGGCAGTTCGATGCTCAGCAACAACAGGCCGAACAGCAGGGCAAACAGGCCGAACAGCAACGGCAATGAGCGGCGCAACGAATAACGGGTCAGCATGTGGCGCCCGCGCAGGTCGGGAGCATGGCCTGGGTGTCTGCTGGTTTGCTCTGCAGGCGGCGGCTGAACAGGTAGTCATTGAGCTGATTGAGGCTGCGCAGCAGGGTGCCGTCGTTGAGCAGTTGCTGGTTGAGGGCACGATTACCAATCTGCAGACCGGCCAAGGTTTGCGTCAGTTCGTCGCTGTTCAGGCCTAGGCGTCGGCTTAGGCGCGGGTCGATATCCTGGCGATGCTCAAACCATTTCTCCTGGCTGGTAAACCACAGTTCACGCAGGTGCTTGGCCTGAGGGGCGGAGACTCGTTGTGGGTTGATTACCAGCACGTCGATGATTTCGTTGGGTAGGGCGCGGCTGTCCAACAGCGGGTGCACGCCCAGAGGCGCGAAGCTGGCACTGGCTGAGGCAAAGTTGATCGCCGCGTCGATCCGTCCTTCTCGCAGGGCATGCAGGTGTTCATTGACGGGCATGTCGATCACGCTGATCTCGTTGGCCGGTAATTTGGCGAGGTCTAGGATACGCGACAGGAAAAAGGCGCCCAGGGCCGAGTTTTCCACGCCGATGCGTTGGCCGCGCAACTGTGCAAGTTGCTGGATCTGGGCGTTGGCGAACAGCACATCGGCACCGGCGGAGACGTCGGCGACCAGCAGGATTTGCACCGGCATGCCGCTGCTTTGCAGGATCAAGGCTTCGTCGAGGGTCAGCAGGGCTGCGTCCAGCAGACCGTTACGATAGCCACGCAGCACGCCGGTGGTGTGCGGGTACTCCACCAAGCGATAGCCGCTGGGCGTCATCCAGTGCAGGTCGTCGGCCAGGTACAGCACCCCATAGCCGAGCCAGCGATTAGCGCCGATACGCAGAGTATCGGTCTGTTCGCTGCAGCCGAGCAGGCTGAGGATCAGGACAAGGAGCAAGGCGCGCGGCATGCGGCGGATTCCATCGGGCGATGCTGGCACGATAGCGAATGCCAGTGGTGACGGGAATAGCGCATAAGTCGTAGGGTTAATTTACAGGCATAAAAAAGCCGGCTTGTGGTCGGCATTTTTGTTTATTAAGTTATTGATTGCAAAGAGTTTTATTAATTTATTTTGGTCGGGCCATACCTTGGCCCATTCTGAGGTGCAGTGCTGTCTTAGCCATGTAGTATGGATACTACATATCTGTTGATGAGCCACTTGCTCCTTCGCTAAGGTTGGTCTGAAGAGTCCTGTTTTGACGCGCGCAGACCAATGATCGTGTTGGTCACTGGTCTGTCATTTTGTAAAAAGCTTTTTAGAACCTCCCTGGCAACTGCCCTGTCGCGTAAGTTCGATATTCGATGTTGTGCTCGGCTTTACGGGTCGGTTGGCCATTCGCTCTGCTTTTGAATGGTTTGCAGCGGGAGTGCCGAATCTTCGAGTTATCCCGTTAAAACGACACAGTCACTAAGTTGTTAGTGAGTTGGTTCCTCCCGAGTTAGAGCGCAGTTTCGTCCGTCGTTGCCGTCTTCTAGCTCAAAATGGCTCTTGCTTGATTCAGTGCCAGCAAGCGTCGAAGAATCTCATCGTCACTCATCTCCGGCGTGTAATCAGGCCAGCCATATGCCTCAGCTACCGCTTTGTCGAGTGCCGTGTGGGCGTTGTCGAGCCATGCTGGGCGAGCATTGTAGAGGTTGGTGAGGGTACGCTTTTTCAGCTCTGCGGCGTGCTCAGGCTTGGCGACAATACGCTCGGGGTAGCCGGCGACCACCTCCGGCATGCGCTCGACCCAATCGGCTGGGTTCAGCCAGTTCTCGCGCAGCATATTCAGTCGTTGGGCGGCGCTGGCGATTGCGTAGGCGGCTGGTAAATACTCGGCGGCTACCGGCGGTAATTGCAGCTCGCCTTCGGCCTGTGGCTGGCCACGGGTTTCGGCTGGGGTCAGACCGGGCGGAAATGGGAAGGTTTCGAAGGTGCTGCTTGGTGTGTAGCGAGGGTCGTTACCGACACCAAGAAAGGTACATAGGCCCAGCGACCAGAGTTCGTGGAAGCGTGAGTGGAGGATGCCGAAAGTGCTGTCGTCAGCGCGGGCGATGGCGACTACTTGGCAGTCGGGAAGCACTGCGGTGTCGAACCAAGCAAAAAGTCGATACTTGGCTACCCGCGCAGTAGCTAGATAGCGTGTCAGAGGTGCAGCAGCAATCCTGAACTCTGGCCTTGTGCACCACAACAGCCACCAAGTTTTATATTGGCTCTCCAAGTGCTTGGTGCTTTTTCCTTGCGCTTGCCACTCAGCCATTTTTTCAAGAATCGTTTGCTGTACATGCTCCTTAATGTAGCTGTAGGGCGCATCGAAGAGCATTGCGTCGTCATCAGTGCGATCTACGCCAAAATCAACAATCCACATATCTTGTGGGCGGCGGGTTACATCTAGTCCATTAACCCAAGGTTTCAGCACAAGTTTGTTGGGTTGATTATGAGGGTTTGTCTCGGTCAACCAGCTGCGCGCCA
>NKIE01000233.1 GCA_002256055.1 Pseudomonas sp. PGPPP3
AAATTCTGCATGGCGTCGCGATGTTGGTTAAGTGCCTGCCAGGCCGGCAGGGCCATGGCGTCGAGTGGGGTCTGGTAATACGCCATGTGGCGGCTTCCTTGAATTGTGTTCAGCCTTTGAGCATGAAAAAGCCCGGACAGTTCCGGGCTTGCAGTCTAGCGTGCAGGCCGCGTTAGGCTACACCACGGATTGCGTAATGGGTTTCGGCGTTGCGCAGTTTGGCTTTGAGCAGGATGGCGTGCATGGCAAACTCCTTGGAGCGTATTCAATACCGGCCTGGCGCTGTCGTCAGGCCGGCAGGTCGAGGTCGAAGGCCAGGTTGTCGATCAAGCGGGTGCTGCCGATAAAAGCGGCAGCGAGGATCACCAGTTGGCGGTCTTTACGGCTGGCAGGCTGAAGGTCGTTGGCGTTGCGGACTTCCACGTAGTCCGGACGCAGGCCAGCGGCTTGTAGAGTTGCCTTGGCTTGGGCTTGCAGTTGCGTAAAGTCGCTGTCACCCGTGCGAATGGCCTCAGCCAAGCTGCGCAGGGTGCGGTAAATCACTGGCGCGCTGCTGCGCTGCTGGGCGTCCAGGTAACCGTTGCGCGAAGACAGCGCCAGGCCGTCGTCGGCGCGCACGGTCGGTTCGCCAATGATCTGGATCGGCATGTTGAGGTCGTGCACTAGGGTGCGGATCACCGCCAACTGCTGGTAATCCTTTTGCCCGAATACGGCCAAGTCCGGTTGGACCATGTTGAACAGCTTGCATACCACCGTCGCAACCCCGGCGAAGTGCCCTGGGCGACTGGCGCCGCACAAGCCAGCGGAAACGCCAGGCACGCTGACCAGGGTTTGGCCGGCCATGCCTTGCGGGTACATTTCTTCGACTGTGGGAGCGAACAGCAGGTTGCAGCCGGCATTCAGCAGACGTTCCTGGTCGGCTTCCAGGGTGCGTGGGTAGCTGGCCAGGTCTTCGTTGGCGCCGAATTGCAGCGGATTGACGAAGATGCTGGCCACTACGAAGTCGACACGCTGACAGGCTTTTTCCACCAGAGCGGCGTGGCCGTCATGTAGGTTACCCATGGTCGGGACGAAACCGATGCGCTTACCTTCGCCGCGGGCGCGGGCCACTGCGGCGCGCAATTCGCGCACCGTTCTAACTGTATTCATGCAGAGAATCCGTGTTCGGCAGCCGGGAAGCTCAGGCTTTTGACGGCGCTGACGTAGGCGCTGATGGCAGCGTTGATGCTGTCCTGGCCGGCCATGAAGTTCTTCACAAACTTGGGCGTGCGGCCGGTCAGTGACAGGCCGAGCATGTCATGCAATACCAATACTTGGCCGTCGGTGGCGGCGCCTGCGCCAATGCCGATCACCGGGATTTTGACCGCCTGGCTGATCTCTTCGGCCAGGGCGTTGGGCACGCATTCCAGCAGCAGCATGGCGGCGCCGGCTTGTTCCAGGGCCATTGCGTCGGCGCGCATCTGCCGCGCCTGGGCTTCCTGGCGGCCCTGAACCTTGTAGCCGCCAAGGATGTTTACGGCTTGCGGAGTCAGACCTAGATGGGCGCAGGCGGGGATCCCGCGCTCAGCCAGCAGGCGGATGGGCTCGGCCAACCAGCCGGCGCCTTCGAGCTTGACCATGTGTGCACCGGCCTGCATCAGGGCTGCACAGTTATGCAGCGCTTGTTCGGTGGTGGCGTAGGCCATGAAGGGCAGGTCCGCGAGAATCAGCGCGCCACGGTTGCCGCGTTTTACGCAAGCGACGTGGTAGGCCATGTCGGTAACGCTGACCGGCAGGGTGCTGTCATGGCCTTGCAGGACCATTCCCAGGGAGTCGCCGACCAGCAGCACCTCGACTCCGGCCTGGCTGGCAGCCTGGGCGAAGGTGGCGTCGTAGCAGGTCAACATGGCGATTTTCTCACCGCTCTGCTTGAGGCTTTGCAGGGTGGTCAGGGTTACATCAGGCATGGAAATCGTCCTCTTCTGCACCGGCAGGGGGCAACGGGACGCCTATAGTCGTGATGGGCGGGCGCGAAGTCAATTGCAGGTGTTACCGGCTTGTTACTGACGTTACCGTCATGCCAGCGGATTGTTCGTCTCGTCGGGCGCCAGGCGTTGCAGGCCGGCAAACGGACAGGCGGCCAGTAACGCGCTGAGCTGACGGCCATCTGCCAGGGTCAGTTGCGGGGCCAGGTCGGCCAGCGGATAGAGGACAAACGCGCGGGCGTGCAGGTGATAGTGCGGTACCTGCAGGCGCGGTTCGTCGATCACGCGTTGGCCGAACAACAAGATATCCAGGTCCAGGGTGCGTGGTCCCCAGCGTTCTGCCTTGCGCACTCGGCCCTGATCGAGCTCGATGGCTTGCAGGGCGTCGAGCAGTTCTAGCGGTGCCAAGGCGCAATCCAGTGCCGCTACCGCATTGAGGTAGCGCGGTTGGTCGGCCGGGCCGAGCGGGTCACTGAGGTAAAAGGACGACACGCCCAGCAGTTGCGTGTGCGGCAGCGCGGCGATGGCCTGCAGGGCGCTGTGCAGTTGCTTGAGCGGCTCGGCCAGGTTGCTACCGAGGCCGATATACACCCGTTCCATCATTCGCCTGCGGGAGCGCCGGCAGCGGGACGGCGCTTGCGTCCGTTGCGCTTGCGTTTGCGTGGCGCGCCGCTGGCCTCTTCCTGCTGGCTGAGGTTGCGGATCATCACGCGGCGCTGACTGTCGTTGACTTCCTGATAGTCAGTCCACCAGTCGCCCAGGCCACCGGTTTCTTCGCCAGCGTCTTCACGCAGCAGCAGGAAATCGTAGCCTGCGCGGAAACGTGGGTTTTCCAGCAGTAAGTCAGCGCGTTTGCCTTGGCGCCGTGGCAGGCGCTCTTGCATGTCCCATATTTCGCGAATCGGGATGGTGAAGCGCTTGGGGATGGCAATGCGCTGGCACTGCTCGGCAATCAGCTGGTGCGCGGCTTCCTGCATGGCTGGAATCGCAGGCATGCCTTTGCCCTGCAGCTCGCTGACACGGGCCGGCAGGGCAGGCCAGAGCAAGGCGGCAAACAGGAACGCTGGGGTTACGGTCTTGCCTTGTTCGATACGTCGGTCGGTGCTGGCCAAGGCCAGGCGGATCAGCTCGCCGGCGTACTCCGGGTCACGCTTGAGAGCGGCGGCTGCCGCCGGGAATAGTGGGGCGAACAGGTTGTATTCGAGCAGTAGCTCGAAGGTGTGTTCGGCATTGCCGGCGAGGAACAGCTTGAGCACTTCGTCGAATAGGCGTGCCGACGGAATCTCGTGCAGCAGGCGAGCTAGACGTGGGATCGGCGCGGCACTGTGCTTTTCGATATCGAAGTCGAGCTTGGCGGCAAAACGTACGGCCCGCAGCATGCGCACCGGGTCTTCCTGGTAGCGTTGCTCCGGGTCGCCAATCAGACGAATCAGGCGGTTGCGGATGTCGTGCACGCCGTTGGCGTAATCGAGGATGCGTTCACAGCTGGCATCCAGGTAGAGCGCGTTGATGGTGAAGTCGCGACGCTGGGCGTCGTCTTCCAGGCTGCCATAAACGTTGTCGCGCAGGATGCGGCCGCTCTCGTTGCGCGATGACAGGTTGCTATCTTCGTCCTCGTCGCCTTGCGGGTGATTGGCGCGGAAGGTGGCGACTTCAATGATTTCGCGGCCGAAGTGCACATGCACCAGCTTGAAACGGCGGCCAATCACACGGGCATTGCGGAACTCGGCACGAACCTGTTCCGGGGTAGCGCTGGTGGCCACGTCGAAGTCTTTGGGTTCAAGGTTCAGTAGCAGGTCGCGCACGCAGCCACCGACCAGGTAGGCCTGATAGCCGGCCTGTTGCAGGCGGTCAACGACGCTCAGGGCGTAACGGCTGATCTCGCCGCGACGCAGTGGGTGCTGATTGCTGTTCAGCACTTCTGGAGTGCTGCGCTTTTGGGCGGCACGACGTAATGGGGATCGGAAAGACTGGAACAGCTTCTTCAGCATGGGCGGCACTGTTTGACGGGATAGGCGGCCACAACTAGGGATGACCGCAGGATAGGCGCGGATTCTAGCATTTGCCGGGAAGATGGTGTAGGAAGCTTGAGATGGTTTGCAAAGCTACTGGGGGAGCCGGAGCTCCCCCCCAAAGTAGGTGCGTGCTTCTTTTTATTATTATGGCGGGCTTATTGTTTTTATTGGTTGACCCGTTCCCTTGGCTCTTCGGCTTCAGGAAAGCACCCCAAGTATGGGGTTTAAGGCAAACGGATTACTTTGGATGCTGATGTTGCCGCGATCTTCGATGCCTTGTGAGCATGTGCAGATCTAACCAGTTCGGGCGCTGCCTTGGGGCAGTTTTATTATTCTCGGTCTGGTATGGGGCGAGCCCCTGAGGCAACTCCTCTCCAAAAGAATCAGTTAGCTGCGCCTCCGCATTGTTGTTTTTATTGTGCTGGAGTCGGTGTGTCTTGTTTTTATTGTATTTGGCGGTGCTTGTTATTGTTTTTGTACAGATGACATAGCAGAAGCCGTGCCAGTTTTATGGAGTCCTTTAAAAACAACGACTTACGATTTTTGTGCTGAATTCGAGGCACAAAAAAAGCCGGGGTCTCGTTACCGTGGGCCCCGGCTTTTGTTACTGGCTATTGATTGGGTAACAGCGTGTCGCGTGGTGTCTCCCTGTCGCCTAGCTGCTCACCGCGCCGGACTTGCGCCGCGGAATACCTAGGCGCTGGCGACGTTCCCACAGGCACTTGCGGCTGATGCCGAGCTTGCGAGCGAGCTCGGTCTCGGTCATGTGGTCCTGGTGCTCGAGCACAAAGTGCTGAAAGTAATCCTCTAGGGACAGGTCTTCGGTGGGTTCGCTGCCTGTGCTGCTGCCACTTTGTGGTGGCAGTAGACCGATAAAGTCGTCCTCGTCGAGGTCGTCCAATTCGATGTCGATGCCCAGCAGTTCGGCTGAGATTTCCGCGCTTTCACACAAAATAACCGCGCGCTCAATGGCATTTTCCAGTTCGCGTACGTTGCCTGGCCAGCTGTAGTGGTGGATGGCTTGCTCGGCGTCGGCGCCAAAATACAGGTCACTGCGGCCCATTTTGGCGCTTTGGCGGGCCAAGAAGGATTGGGCGATTTCACCCACGTCGCTGTTGCGTTCGCGCAGGGCGGGCAGTTTCAGGGCGATCACGTGCAGACGATAAAACAGGTCTTCGCGGAATTGGCCGGTTTTTGCCAGGGTCTTGAGGTCGCGGTGGGTCGCGGCGATCAGGCGCACGTCGACCTTTTGCGACTGCACCGAGCCGACCCGGCGGATCTCGCCTTCCTGCAGTACGCGCAGCAGGCGCGCC
>NKIE01000234.1 GCA_002256055.1 Pseudomonas sp. PGPPP3
CCTGATGCTCGCTTGCCCCATTTGCAGCGCCCCGCTCAACGCGGTGGACAATGGCGTGGCCTGCCCGGCCAATCACCGTTTCGACCGCGCCCGCCAGGGCTACCTGAACCTGCTGCCGGTGCAGCACAAGAACAGCCGCGAGCCAGGCGACAACCTGGCGATGGTTGAAGCCCGCCGGCGCTTTCTCGATGGCGGCCATTACGCACCGCTGGCCAAGCGCCTGGCTGAACTGGCTGCTGGTTATGCGCCTGAGCGCTGGCTGGATATCGGCTGTGGCGAGGGTTACTACACCGCGCAGATCGCCGAGGCCCTGCCCGCCGCCGATGGCTATGCCCTGGATATTTCCCGCGAGGCAGTCAAACAGGCCTGCCGACGCACCAAGCAGTTGACCTGGCTGGTGGCGAGCATGGCCCGCGTGCCACTGGCCGACGCCAGCTGCCAACTGCTCGCCAGCGTGTTCAGCCCGCTGGACTGGCAGGAAGCCAAGCGCCTGCTCGCCCCCGGCGGCGGTTTGCTGCGCATGGGGCCGACCGGCCAGCACCTGATGGAGCTGCGCCAGAAGCTCTACGACGAAGTGCGCGACTACGACGACGAAAAACACCTCAGCCTGGTGCCCGACGGCATGCAGCTGGCCCACAGCGAAACCCTGACCTTCACCCTCACGCTCGACACTGCCCAGGCCCGCGCCGACTTGCTGGCCATGACCCCGCACGGTTGGCGCGCCAGCGCCGAACGGCGCGCAGCAGTAATCGACGCCGAGTTACAAGTCACCGTATCGATCCGCTACGATTGGTTCCAACGCGCCAGTTTCTAGAACTTACGAGAACCCCCATGCGCCAGCCCGATATCGAGATTTACCTGAAGGACGCCGATCACCACGCCATTACCGGCTGGTTGAGCGAAGCCATCGGCCCCTGCAGCCCCTGGCAGCAAAAAGGCCAGACCTATAAATGCACCGCAGGGAGCATCCCGGTCACCTGGCTGCCTAAAGCCGTGGGCAAATGGCACAGCCTAGTGCTGGACAGCGACGCCACCCCTTGGGCCGACGACCTGGCGTGCGCCAACGCCGCCTTCGCCGCGCTGAATGTCGAAGTACGCTGCGCCCCTGGCAGCTGGGAAGAAGAAGAAAGCATCGAACAAGCCGACCGCTGGATGCGCATCAGCAGCGACGGCGTCGAGGAAATCACCTGGCACACCAGCTGATGGTTTCTCGCGCATAAAAAAGGCCGGTCATTGACCGGCCTTTTTTGTACCTACAACTTCTAGCGCTTACGCCGACGCCAGAACCACAGCGACAGCACGCCAAGGGTCAGCAACAGCGGCACCAGGGCGATGTTGACCAGTTTCAGGCTGCGGCCCAGAGCGTCGATATCGGCATTCAGCTGGAAGCGCACGTCGCGCAGCTCCTTGCGAATGCGCACCTTCTCGGCCATGAACTGCTGCAAGGTAGCCTGCTGTTCAGGCGTCAATTGTGGCGACTGAGCGGGATCATTACTCTGCTGCAGGCTGGCCAGTTGCTGCTCGGTGGCCGCCAGGCGCTGTTGCAGCTCGGCCTCCTGCTCGCGGAACTTGACCTCAGCGGTACGCTGCAGCGCATCCACCACCTCGAACGGCCGGCTGAAACGGCCGCGCGAGCGCACGCTGATCAGCGCATCGGAGCCGCTGAGGTTATCCAACGCGTTGATGGTGAAGCTGGCGTTGTCGGCCCACGGCTGCGGCATACGCTGGCCGAAGAAGTCCTGCACCTGCACCCACATACGGTCGCTGAGCAAGTCGGTGTCGGCCACCACGATGACGTTGATGTTGTCGGCGGACTTCAGGCCGTCCTTGCGCCCTTCGATGCCATTGGCAAAGGCCGTCTCGGCCGGGCCGCTGATGCGCGCCGCCATGGCGTAGCGCTGGCCGGTCGGTTGCAGCTCGCGGATCAACTCCTCGGGGTTTTGCAGCAGCGCCAGGCGCTTGCTGTCCACCGGCATGGCGTACACCGAGCTTTGCAGCAGCGGCGTGAAGCGGCTCTTGGCCCCCGCCAGCGGTTCAAGAATGCCGGCACTGGCCAGGGGCAGGGTTTCCAGCCCGGCGGTGCTGACATCGCTCTGGTCCAGCGCCGCACGCGGCAAGCTGAGGAACGCCGCATGACGCACTGCACGCTGGCCTTCGCCCATGCTTAGGGCCATGGCGTAGGCGCCATCGGTCACCACTTGGTCAGGCAGCAGTTGCACGCCCCAGGCTTTGAACAGCGCGGGCAGGTCGGAGGTTTTACTCGCGGCCTCTTCACCCGGCATCGGCATGCCGCTGTCGACTTCGCTGTAGGGGTCAACAAAGGCCAGCAATTTGCCGCCGCGCAGGACGAACTGGTCGATGGCGTACAGGCTTTGCTCGGGCAGGTCTTTAGGGTGCACCAGCAGCAGTACCGAGACTTTTTCCGGAATCTGGTCGATGCCGGCTTTCAGGCTCTCGATCTGGAACTGCTGACGAATCTCCTCCATCACCATCCAGGGCTGCGACGGCTGGCGGGTTTGCATGTCAAACCCACCATTCAGGGGCAGGCCACTGAGCACGCCAATCACCGGACGCTCAGGTTTGGCCAGGCTCTGCACCAGACGGCTGAGGTCGTATTCGAGGAACTCCTCCTGATCCAGGGCGAACACCGGGATCGCCTGCGGTACGCCGTCACCGACGCGGCCAGCCAGGCCGAAGTACAGCTTGTCGCCACCAGCATTCAGGGGAACGGCCTGCAAACCGAACTCAGCGGCCTGGTCCTCTTCCGCCGAGAACGGCTGCGGATCGATGATATGCAGCTTGAGCTTGCCCTCAGCGGCGCGCTCATAGGCCTTGAGCATTTCCTCGACGCGCTTGGCGTAAGTGCGCAGGGTCGGCAGGTCCTTGCTGGTCTGATCGGAGTAGAAGAAATACAACTCCACGGGCTGCTCGATCTCGGCCAGGACTTTTTCAGTGCCAGCGGAGATGGTGTAGAGCTTCTGCTCGGTGAGGTCCAGGCGCCAATCACTGAGGCCGACCCGAGCGAGCATGTTGAAGGCCAGGAAGGCCAGGGCAATAACCAGCAGCCCGGCGCTGGAATACATCAGCTTTTTCATGTCAGTCAGCCTTCTTCAGGTCGAGCACCACCGCAGTCGCTGCCAGCCAGGCGGCAATCAGGGTGACGAAATACAGCAGGTCGCGCAGGTCGATAACGCCCTTGCTGATGGCCTCAAAGCGGGTCAGGAAGCTCAGCGACGCCACCCCGTCCACCAGCCACTGCGGCGCCCACTGACTGAAGGCATCCAGCACCAGCGGAAAACCGCTGAGGATGAACAACAGGCAGACGCTGACGCAGAGGATAAAGGCGATCACCTGGTTCTTCGCCAGCGCCGACATGCACGAGCCAATCGCCAGGAAGCAGCCCGCCAGCAGCCAGCTGCCGAGGTAACCGGTGACGATGGCGCCATTGTCTGGCTGGCCGAGGTAGTTGACCGTCAGCACCATCGGGAAGGTCAGCAGCAGCGCCAAGCCGGCAAACACCCAGGCCGCGAGGAACTTGCCGGTGACCGCCTGAAAGCGGGTGATCGGCAACGTCATCAGCAGCTCGATGGTTCCGGACTTGCGCTCCTCCGCCCACAGGCGCATGGCCAGGGCCGGAATCAGGAACAGGTACAGCCACGGGTGGAAATTGAAGAACGGCGCCAGGTCGGCCTGACCGCTCTCGTAGAAACCACCCATGTAGAAGGTGAACACCCCGGACAGGACCAGGAAGATCAGGATAAACACATAGGCCAGCGGCGTGGCGAAGTAGCTGCCCAGCTCGCGTTTGCAGACCACTGTCAATTGACTCATGCCACTTCCCCCCGGGTCAGGCTGCGAAACACTTCATCCAGGCGGCCACGTTCCACGTCCAGCTCTTTGACCTGCCAGCCACGGGCATGGATCAGCTGATTAACCTGGGCAAAAATCACCTGCCCCGGCTGCGCCAGCACCGTCAGGCTGTGCTCGTTGGCATTTTCTTCCACGCCGGCAACACCCGGCAGGGCTGCCAACGCGGCCTGGTCGAGGGCGCCGTCGCTAACCAGGGTAACGGCCTGGTGGTAACGCGAACGGCTCTGCAGTTGCAGCGGGGTTTCATCCGCCACGCGCTTGCCGTGAGCAATCACCAGGGCGCGGGTGCACACCGCCGTCACTTCTTCGAGGATATGGGTGGAGATGATCACGATCTTGTCCGACGCTAGGCTCTGGATCAGGCCACGCACCTGGTGCTTCTGGTTCGGGTCGAGGCCGTCGGTGGGCTCGTCGAGAATCAGCACCCGCGGATCATGGAGGATCGCCTGGGCCAGACCGACACGGCGTTTGAAGCCTTTCGACAGGGTGTCGATGGACTGCTCCAGCACCCTGTCCAGCTCCAGCTGAGCCACCGCCTTGGCCACCCGCTGATGCTTCTCGGCGCCGCGATAGCCACGTACTTCGGCAATAAAGCCAAGGAAGCCGCGCACTGTCATGTCGCCATAGCAGGGCGCGCCTTCCGGCAGGTAGCCGATCTGCCGCTGGGCCTGCAGCGTTTGCCGCTGAATATCGCAACCGAAAATGCTCACCCGCCCGCTGGAGGGGGCGAGAAAACCGCTGAGCATCTTCATGGTGGTGGATTTGCCGGCGCCATTGGGGCCAAGAAAACCCAGCACTTCGCCCGCCTGCACCTGAAACGACAGGTTGTCGACGGCCGTGTGCTGAGCAAAACGCTTACTCAGGTTGTGTATTTCAATCATGGTCTCTATCCACGCGATCAACGCCCCTCTCCCGCCGCGCCAGCCCTGGCGCGACCGGTGAGACAGGCCGGCAAACTGCCGGCGGACTATAAGGACTGCGCCGGCGCCTAAGCAAGACCGCAATATTCTCAAGAAGTTGCGCCCTGGCCGGCACCTGCCAGCCCTAAAGCTGGCGCCATTGGCCGGCAGATGCTTTTGCCCGCAGGCGACTGATAGACTGCCCACCCCGAGCACGTGCTCGTTTCTTCCGCTCAGCAGCAGAATTCGTATGACCCGCTCCCCACTTCGCCGTCTTGTCTTTGGTGCCCTGCATCGCCTGTTGTACCTATGGGTGCGCTCGGAGACCATCAATCAGTCCGCCTTCACCCTCAAGCTCGATCGCAGCCGACCGGTGTTCTATGTGCTGCAACTGCCCTCGGTCAGCGACCTGGCCGTGGTCGACAGCGAGTGCCGCACGGCCGGCCTGCCGCGGCCGATCCTGCCGGTCCGCGTCGGCCAACAGGATGCGCCAAGCGCGTTCTTCTACCTGC
>NKIE01000235.1 GCA_002256055.1 Pseudomonas sp. PGPPP3
TCGCCTAGAAACCCTCAGCTACGTGCGCGATGCGGGGATGAAGATCTGCTCCGGCGGCATCCTCGGCATGGGCGAGTCGCTGGACGACCGCGCCGGCCTGCTGATCCAGTTGGCTAACCTGCCGGAGCATCCGGAATCGGTGCCAATCAACATGCTGGTCAAGGTTGCCGGCACGCCGCTGGAAAATGCCGAGGAGGTCGATCCGTTCGACTTTATCCGCATGCTCGCCGTGGCTCGCATCCTTATGCCGCAATCCCACGTGCGCCTGTCCGCCGGCCGCGAGGCGATGAATGAGCAAATGCAGGCCCTGGCCTTCCTCGCTGGCGCCAACTCGATCTTCTACGGCGACAAGCTGCTGACCACGGCCAACCCGCAGGCCGATAAGGATATGCAGTTGTTTGCCCGTCTCGGCATCAAGCCGGAAGCTCGTGAGGAGCATGCTGACGAAGTGCATCAGGCGGCCATCGAGCAGGCCCTGATCGAGCAGCGCGATTCCAAGCTGTTTTATAACGCCGCACTCTGATATCAGGCGGCGGATGCCCCGCGTGGCATCCGCCCTACCGCCTTCTTCGTCGACTGGATAAGCCGTTCAGGTTTATCCAGCGGGTCTTGCCATGAGCTTCGATCTCGCTTCGCGTCTGGCCGAGCGCCGCGCCGCTCACCTGTACCGTCAGCGCCCCTTGCTGGAAACGCCGCAGGGTCCTGAAGTCATGGTGGAGGGGGAGCGGCTGTTGGCGTTCTGCTCCAACGACTACCTGGGCCTGGCCAATCACCCTGAGGTGATCGCGGCCATGCAGCAGGGCGCGGCCAAATGGGGCGTCGGTGGTGGCGCCTCGCACCTGGTGCTTGGCCACAGCACGCCGCATCACGCGTTGGAAGAGGCGCTTGCTGAGTTCACCGGGCGGCCGCGGGCGCTGCTGTTTTCCACCGGCTATATGGCCAATCTGGCGGCGGTCACTGCGCTGGTCGGCCAGGGCGACACTGTGCTGGAAGATCGCATCAATCACGCCTCCTTGCTGGATGCCGGGTTGTTGTCCGGGGCTCGCTTCTCCCGCTACCTGCACAACGATGCCGTCAGCTTGGCCAGCCGTCTGCAGAAAGCCACGGGTAACACCCTGGTGGTCACCGATGGCGTGTTTAGCATGGACGGCGATCTGGCCGACCTGCCGGCGCTGTGCGCGGCGGCAAAGCAAAAGGACGCCTGGGTGTTGGTCGATGACGCCCACGGTTTCGGCCCGCTGGGCGCCACGGGCGGCGGCATCGTTGAGCACTTCGGTTTAGGCGTGGAGGATGTGCAGGTGCTGGTCGGCACCTTGGGCAAGGCCTTCGGTACCGCCGGCGCTTTTGTTGCCGGCAGTGAGGAGCTGATCGAGACGCTGATTCAGTTCGCTCGGCCGTACATCTACACCACCAGCCAGCCGCCAGCCGTGGCCTGCGCCACCCTGAAAAGTCTGGAACTGTTGCGCACGGAAAGCTGGCGCCGCGAACACCTGAATAAACTGGTTGCGCGTTTCCGCGAGGGCGCCGCGGCGATTGGTCTGACCCTGATGGACAGCGCCACGCCGATCCAGCCGATCCTGATCGGCGACAGCGCCCGCGCGTTGCGGCTGTCGGCCCTGCTGCGTGAACGCGGTCTGCTGGTCACGGCAATTCGCCCGCCCACCGTGCCGGCTGGCAGTGCCCGCTTGCGCGTCACTCTGAGCGCCGCCCACAGCGAGGCGCAACTGGAACTGTTGTTACACGCCTTGGCCGAGTGCTGGCCATTGCTAGGTGAGAGTGAAGATGCGTAATCGACTGGTTTTGTTGCCTGGTTGGGGGCTCGGCAGTGCGCCGTTGGAGCCGTTGGTGGCAGCGTTGCAGGGGCTCGATGAGCGGCTGCGAGTGCAGATTGAACCGTTGCCGGCGCCGGGCTCGGCCGACCTCGATGAGTGGCTGGACGAGCTGGACAGCGCGTTGCCGGAGGATGTCTGGCTGGGCGGTTGGTCCCTCGGCGGCATGCTCGCGGCCGAGCTGGCGGCGCGGCGTGGCGAGCGCTGCTGTGGGTTGCTGACGATGGCCAGCAATGCCTGTTTTGTGGCTCGTGATGACTGGCCCCAGGCCATGGCGGTCAACACCTTTGCCGAGTTTCAGGCGGCGTGCGCGGCCAATCCGGCAGTCTGCCTGAAACGCTTCAGTGTGCTCTGCGCCCAGGGCAGTGAAGATGCTCGCGGCATGGCGCGCTTGCTGGCGTCCGCTGCGCCCTTGGCGGTGCCCGAGGCGCTGCTGCAGGGGCTGGAATTGCTGGCGAGCGTAGACACCCGTGCGGCGCTGCAAGAGTTCGCCGGCCCGCAGCTGCACCTGTTCGGTGCTGATGATGGGCTGGTGCCTGCTGAAGCCGCGGGCGCCTTGTTGACGCTGTTGCCGGATGTGGAGGTGGGCCTGATCGAGCAGGTCGGGCATGCCTTCGTGGTTGAGCGTCCCCATGAAGTGGCGGCCGCGATCCAGGCTTTTTTGCATGAGGTTGAGGATGACTGATCTGGCCCAAGCAGCGTTGCCCGGCGTGCCGGACAAGCGCCAGGTGGCGGCCTCGTTCTCCCGCGCGGCGGCCAGTTACGACAGCGTGGCGGCCTTGCAGCGCACAGTGGCCGACACCTTGCTGGCACAGTTGCCGGCCGATTTGCGCCCGCGGCGCTGGCTGGATCTGGGCTGTGGTACCGGCTATTGCACCCGTGCCCTTGCCCAGCGCTACGGCGCGGCGCAAGGGGTGGCCGTGGACCTGGCCGAAGGCATGCTGCGCCATGCCCGGCCCCTAGGTGGCGCCGCACACTTTATTGCCGGTGATGCCGAGCGCCTGCCGTTGGCGCCGGATAGCTGCGATTTACTGGTCTCCAGCCTGGCGCTGCAATGGTGTGGCGACTTTGCCAGGGTCCTCGCCGAGGCGCAGCGGGTGCTGCGTCCAGGCGGCGTGTTGGCGTTCAGTAGCCTGTGTGTTGGCACCCTGCACGAGCTGCAGGCCAGCTGGCAGGCGGTGGATGGTCATGTGCACGTCAATCGCTTTCGCGCCTTGAGTACCTATCAGCACCTTTGCGCAGACAGCGGTTTGCAGGTGCGAGCGTTGCAGGTGCAGCCACAGGTGCTGCATTACCCAGATGTGCGCACCTTAACTGGCGAGTTGAAGGCCTTGGGTGCCCACAACCTCAATCCCGGACGCCCCGGCGGCCTGACCGGGCGTGAGCGTATTCGCGCCTTGCTCGATGCCTATGAGGGTTTTCGCCAACCCCAAGGGCTGCCGGCCACCTATCAGGTGGTGTATGCCGTGCTGCAAAAGGAGTTATGAGATGAGTGCTGCGTTCTTCGTCACCGGTACCGATACCGATGTAGGTAAAACCACCATCGCCGCCGGCCTGTTACGCGCGGCGCGGCTGGTGGGCTTAAGCACGGCAGCAGTCAAGCCGGTGGCCTCCGGTTGTGAGGCTGGCGCTGACGGCCTGCGCAACAGTGATGCTCTGGCGCTGCTGGCCGAGTGCTCGCTGCCGTTGAGTTATGCCGAGGTCAATCCATTTGCCTTCGCCCCGGCCATTGCCCCGCACCTGGCGGCCCGTGAGGCGGGTGTGGAACTCAAGGTGGAGGCACTGGCCGTCGCCGTACAGGCGGTGCTTGCGCAGCAGGCGGACTTCACCCTGGTCGAGGGCGCCGGTGGTTGGCGGGTACCGTTGGGCGAGCAGGCCACGCTGGCCGATCTGCCAGTCGCCCTCGATTTACCGGTGATCCTGGTGGTGGGCGTGCGCCTGGGCTGTATCAACCATGCGTTGCTGACGGCCGAAGCCATTGCCCGCGATGGCTTGCGCCTCGCCGGCTGGGTGGCCAATGTGCTCGATCCGCAGACCTCGCGCCTGGACGATAACCTGCGCACCTTGACTGAGCGGCTGGCGGCGCCCTGCTTGGGTCGGGTACCGCGACTGGAGCAGGCCGGCGCTGCGGCAGTGGCTCGGCACCTGGATATCAGTCTTTTGGGGTTGGCGCCTGCAAGCGTTGGGCTATAAGCGATTGCAGCGTGATTGCCTTTTGTTTGTATATTTTTTGAACAAACTCGGCTTCAATGAATTGAGGATTGAACCGGTTGGAGTTGAGTGATGGAAATTTCAGGCAGCAGTGCCTTCAGTTCGGGCTTGAGCAGCATCCAGAACGGCCAGCGCCGGGTGGATCAGGCGGCGGCACAGATTGCCGGCGCTGGGCTGCTCCAGGCCTCGCCAGCGGTGGAGCCCAGCAAGTCTTCCGTCAGCGAGGCGCGGCCGGTAGATCTGGCCAGCAGTCTGGTGGATTTGCAGGCGGGTAAAGTCGAAGTTCAGGCTGGCGCCCGCGTGCTGGAAACTGCCGACGCGGTGCTTGGCACAATGCTCGATACCCGCGCCTAGAGGTCTTAACGGCCTCCCGTGTAGGCGGGGAGGGGCCAGATGAATATCAATTCGCAGGCTTTCCGAACTCTGGCTGCGCCACCAGGGCAAGTTGCGCGTTCGCCTGCAACTTCCGACTATCCAGTCAAATCGTCTTCGTCTGCCAGCCCGGAGTCTGACGCAAAGCCTGAGGCTGATGCGGTGTCAGGCGATGCCGCGGTTTCCCCTCAGCAACAAGCCCAGCAGCAACAGCAAATTACCGAGTTGGCCAGCCGTGACCGCGAAGTGCGCAACCACGAGCAGGCCCATGCGGCCGTGGGTGGCAGCTATGCCGGCGCGCCGACCTACAGCTTCAAGCGCGGTCCTGATGGTCAGACCTATGCGGTGAGTGGTGAGGTCAGTATTGATGTCAGTCCCATTCCCAATGACCCCGCTGCCACCTTGCGCAAAATGGAGCTGGTGCAGCAGGCCGCGCTCGCACCGGCTGAGCCGTCCGCCCAGGATTTGCGTGTAGCGGCTCAGGCGCAGGTGCTGGCCGCCCAGGCTCGTAGCGAGTTGGCGGCGCTGCAGCGTGAGGAGGTTGCTGTCGCGGCGGAAGAGCGCAAGGCTGAGGCATTGGCGCGCAAGGAGCAGGAGCAGGCCGAGCGAGAGGAGCAGGTGGAGCCCGAAGTGGCGCAGCAGAATGTCGACTTAACGCCTAATCTGCAGTTATATCGGCGCTTGAGCCAGCTGCAGGAGCCGGCAGCGCTGGTTGATCTGATCGCCTGATTTACGCATCTGTGGATGCTTGACAAGGCTAGGGCGTAAACGTATGTTTCAAACGCCTGTTTGATTGCTGGCCCGCATCAACTGTCGGGCGGCTGGGAGTGATCCCGCAAGCGACTGGTAAACCGGTCACCC
>NKIE01000236.1 GCA_002256055.1 Pseudomonas sp. PGPPP3
GCAGCGGCTTCCTTGTCGGCCGCAATGCCGTAGGCCGGCATGATGATGGCGCCGTTGGCGATATAGAAATTGGTGTAGGAGGCGCAGAACACTTCGGCCTCGGTATCCACCGCATCGGTGGCTTCATACAGCTCAATCAATTCAAACTTGCGACCCTGAGCATCGGTGGCCAATTCCAGCGCACGACGGTTCTCACGCACCACCTCGGCATACACCGAACCCTGGTCACGGGTGGCATCCACCAGCAGCACGCCAGGGCGAGCAAAGGCGCAAACACCGTCGACGTGACCATCGGTCATATCGCCGGTAACGAAGTCGGGATCACCCGGCAGCCAGATGGTTTTTGACACCCCCAACAGCCGGGCGAAAATCTCCTCCATTTCGGCCTTACCCATGCCTGGGTTGCGATTGGAATTGAGCAGCACCGATTCGGTGGTGATCAGCGTGCCTTCGCCGTCGACATGGATAGCACCGCCTTCGTTGCTCAGCGGCGTACCGAAGCACTCCAGCCCCAGACTATTGAGCACTCGGCGCGCCAAGCTCTCATCGAGATCGTGGGCCGACTTACCGCCCCAGGCGTTGAAGCGCCAGCTGACACCGGCCAGGCCACGTTGCGGATGACAGACAAAGCTCGGGCCGGAATCGCGGCACCAGCTATCGTTCACCGCCTGTACGATCAGCTCGATATTGCCGCCACACAGTGCCTGGGCACGGGCGATGGCAGAAGGATCGATGATCATCTTCACCGGTTCGAAGCGGGCGATGGCATTGGCCACCCGAGCGAAATCCACCTGCACATCGGCCAGGGTCACGCCCCAACCCGACTCCCACAACGCTTGATTGTGCGGCCAGACCATCCAGGTAGCGGCGTGTGGTGCCCATTCAGCGGGCATCCGCCAAGCGCTCTGCTGTACTTCATTTTGCTGCATGACAAGTGCCTTTCAGTTAAGTCATTGTTATCACTGAAAACCGCCTTCGCGGTCATGGCACCCATCCTAGGCCTGTAAAATTAGTCCAACAAACGATGGATTTTGCCGATAAATGATTAGCAGGACTTATCAAACATGCTCAAACACTGGCCACCCCTGAACGCCCTGCGCGGCTTCGAAGCTGCCGCACGACTTGGCAGTTTCCATAAAGCTGCCGAGGAGCTGCACCTGACCCAGTCGGCCATCAGCCAACAGATTCGTAGCCTCGAAGGTTATCTGGAGCAGCCGCTGTTCTTTCGTAACGGCCGCAGCGTGGCGCTGACCGACGCAGGCTTCGACTTGCTCAGCACCACTCAGTCGATGCTCCAACAGCTGGCCGTCGGCATTCGCCGCCTGGAGCAGTACCGCAAGCCCAACCAGCTGGTGGTCAACACCACGCCGGCATTTGCCCGCCACTGGTTATTGCCGCGCCTTGCGGACTTTCATCGACTGCACCCAGAGGTCGACCTGTGGCTGCTGACCACTGACGAGACGCCTGACATGGCCACCCAGACCATCGACATCGCCATACGCGACGACCTTAGCGCCCAAGCTGAATGCAGCTTCAAGGTGCTGCACGCCGACCGCCTGCTGCCGGCCTGCCACCCCCACCTGCTCACGCTGCCAGCCGAGCAGCGCACCACCCTGCACGGTGAACGGGAAATGGATTGGAGTCACTGGGCGGTACAAGCCGGCGTGGACGTCGGCCAGCAGCAACACGGACTGAACTTCTCCGATCCAGGCCTGTTACTGGATGCCGCCTGCCAGGGCCTGGGCATTGCTCTGGTCAGCCAGCTACTGAGCCAGCAGGCACTGGCCAACGGCCTATTACAGCCGCTACTGGAGCAAACCATTCGTGGTCCGAACTGGGCCTGGTTGATCCATCGCGACAGCGAAGCCGATCCTTTGACCCGCGGCTTCTGCGCCTGGCTACAGGAACAACTTGAGCAGATTTAACCCGCCATAAAAAACGCCACCCGAAGGTGGCGTCTTTTGCACGCGTTCAAGTCAGCTGACGCTTACTTGCTGGCGATTTTCTTCAGCTCTTCGTCACGCAGCTCGCGACGCAGGATCTTGCCGACGTTGGTGGTCGGCAGCGTCTCGCGGAACTCGATAGCCTTGGGCATCTTGTAGCCGGTGACGTTGGCGCGCATGTGCTCCATCACCTGCTCCTTGCTCAGGCTAGCGCCTGGCTTGGCCACCACGAACAGCTTGATGGCCTCGCCCGAACGCTCGTCCGGAATACCGATGGCCGCGCATTGCAGCACGCCCGGCAAGGTGGCCAGCACATCTTCCAGCTCGTTCGGGTAGACGTTGAAGCCAGACACCAGAATCATGTCCTTCTTGCGGTCGACAATACGCAGGTAACCATCGGCCTGGATCACGGCGATGTCGCCGGTCTTCAGCCAGCCGTCAGCATCGAGGATTTCATCGGTGGCGTCCTGGCGCTGCCAGTAACCCTTCATCACCTGCGGGCCCTTGACGCACAGCTCGCCGCGCTCGCCCAGGGGCTGCTCGACGCCGTTGTCGTCGATCACCTTGCACAGGGTCGACGGCACGGGAATACCGAAGCCTTCGCAGATCGAGCAACCGGTGACTTCTTTCCAGCGCTCGGCCGTGGCCATTTGCAGGGCCATGCCACCGGACAGGGTCAGCTTCAGGGCGGAGAAGTCCAGTTTGCGGAACTCTTCGTTGTTGCACAGGGCAACGAACAGAGTATTGAGGCCAACAAAACCGGTGAACTTGTACTTGGCCAGGTCCTTGATCATGCCTGGCAGGTCGCGCGGGTTGGTGACCAACAGGTTGTGGTTACCAATCAGCATCATTGCCATGCAGTGAAAGGTGAAGGCATAGATGTGATACAGCGGCAGCGGCGCGACGATGATCTCCGAGGCCTCATGCAGGCTGGACCCCATCAGGGCGCGGCATTGCAGCATGTTGGCCATCAGGTTGCGATGGGTCAGCATGGCGCCCTTGGCCACCCCGGTGGTGCCACCGGTGTATTGCAATACGGCGATGTCGCCAGCGGCCGGGTTGGCTTCACGGACGATCTTGCCGCGGCCCTTGGCCATGGCAGTGTTGAACGTCACGGCTTGCGGCAGATGGTACGGCGGCACCATCTTCTTCACGTACTTGACCACGGCATTGATCAGCAAGCGCTTGGGCAGCGTCAGCAGGTCGGCCACTTCGGTGATGATCACGTGCTTTACGCCGGTTTTCGGCAGCACTTCTTCGGCCAGGTGAGCCATGTTGGCCAGGCACACCAGCGCCTTGGCGCCGGAGTCGTTGAACTGGTGCTCCATTTCCCGCGCGGTGTACAGCGGGTTGGTATTGACCACGATCAGGCCAGCACGGATAGCGCCGAAGACCACGATCGGGTATTGCAGAATGTTCGGCATCTGCACGGCGATACGGTCGCCCGGCTGCAGATCAGTGTGCTGTTGCAGGTAAGCGGCAAAGTTGCCCGACAACTCGTACAGCTCAGCATAGGTGAGGGTCTTGCCCAGGTTGCTGAACGCCGGTTTGTCCGCAAAACGCTGGCAGGATTGTTTCAGTACCGCCTGAATATTCGGGTACTGGTCGGCATCGATTTCGGCAGGAATGCCCGCAGGGTACTTGTCCTTCCAGAAGTTTTCAGACATGGAAGCCCTCTCCTAAACTGCAGCTGATCTTTACCGCCTGAACGGCGGTTATTTTTGGTTTTAAACGGTTCAATTTGCCCATTTACGGGCAAAAAACCGCGCCGAGCGTAACAGCTTTACCCAGGCCAGACCAGCAGCAAAAACCGCCCAGCGAGTATCTAAAGTGACCGAAAATAACATTTCAGTCACTTACAGAAACCCACTCAGCAACAGCCTGAAACCCCTTTAAAACAGGCGACCTCAGGCGATATCGCGCAGTTCGCGACGGAGGATTTTACCCACCGGACTCATCGGCAACGCATCGCGCAAGACGATATGCCGAGGCACTTTGTAGCCGGTGAAGTTCTCGCGACAGAAGGCCTTCAACTCATCCACCGTCACCCCACCAGCACGCGGCACCACGAACAACTTAACCGCCTCGCCTGAGCGTTCATCCGGCACGCCGATTACGGCGCAACTGGCCACCTGCGGGTGAGTCATAAGCACATCTTCGATCTCGTTGGGATAAACGTTGAAACCAGAGACGATAATCAGGTCCTTCTTACGATCGACGATCCGCACGAAACCGTCGGCATCGATGACTGCCACATCGCCAGTCTTCAGCCAACCGTCGGCGTCGAGCACCTCGGCCGTGGCCTCGGGACGCTGCCAGTAGCCTTTCATTACCTGCGGGCCAAGGATGCACAGTTCGCCGCGCTCGCCGAGCGGCTGCTCGACACCGTCATCGTCAATCACCTTGAACGCAGTGCCCGGCACCGGAATGCCCACAGTGCCCAGACGGGCCTTGTTGCCGTAAGGGTTGGTGCTGGCCACCGGCGAGGTTTCAGTTAAGCCGTAGCCTTCCACCACGGTACAACCGGTGATGGCCTGCCAGCGCTCGGCCGTAGCCTTGACCAGCGCGGTGCCGCCGGAGTTGGTGACCTTGAGGTGACTGAAGTCGATGTCCTTGAACTCAGGATGGTCCATCAGCGCCACAAACAGGGTGTTCAGACCCAGCAACGCGGAGAAGCGCCACTTTTTCAGTTCTTTGATAAAGCCGCTGATATCGCGCGGGTTGCTGATCAGAATGTTGTGGTTGCCATTGACCATCATGCACATGCAATTCGCGGTAAAGGCATAGATATGGTAAAGCGGGAGGGGCGCGATCATGATCTCCTGCCCCTCTTTCATCAGCGGCTGGCCATCATCGCCTTGCTGCGACAAGCAGGCATGCACCTGCTGCATATTGGCCACCAGGTTGCTGTGGGTCAGCATCGCGCCCTTGGCCACCCCGGTGGTGCCGCCGGTGTATTGCAGCACAGCGATATCGGCCAGCTCGACCTTGACCGGTTTGAGAGCATGGCCACCGCCCTGGCGCAGCACCTGTTTGAAGGACTGAGCCTGGGGCAACTGGTAGTCCGGCACCATCTTCTTCACGTGTTTGACCACACTGTTGACCAGCCAGCCTTTAAGGCTGGGCAACATATCGCCCATGCGCGCTTCAATCAGAAACTCGATATCGGTGTCGGGCAGCACTTCCTGCACCAAGCGGCCGAATACGTTGAGGTACACCAGCGCGCGAGCGCCAGAATCCTTGAACTGGTGACGCATTTCCCGCGCGGTGTACAGCGGGTTGGTGTTGACCACGATCAGACCCGCGCGCAAGGCACCAAACACAGCAATC